>JAYSLK010000444.1:0-4843 GCA_043725585.1 Actinomycetota bacterium | reverse complement strand
GTCCTGAACTGGCGTCCTGAACTGGCGTCCTGAACTGGCGTCCTGAACTGGCGTCCTGAACTGGCGTCCTGAACTGGCGTCCTGAACTGGCGTCAGGGTGCGAGCGCCTGCCATGGGTGGCCGGGCAGGTTGCGCAGCACGCCGTACGCGACCGCGACTGCCAACAGGCAGGGCCCTGCCCACATCGGCAGGCGCGTCAACGGGTTGCGAACGTCGCGGCCGAACGCACCGAGCGTCCACGTGCACCAGGTGGCCACGACGGCGAACAGCACGAACGGCGTGAACACGTTCGACGACAACGCTGCGGCGGCATCTCCCCGCAGGAGGTGATGCGTCGCCCGGGTGAGCCCACAGCCGGGGCACCACCAACCGGTGGCGGCGTGGAATCCGCATGCAGGGAACCGGCTGCCCTCGGCTGACGGATCGAACACGGCCACCAACGCGCCAGCGCCGGCGAGCGCGCACCCGCAGGCCACAGGGCCGATCTTCGACCACGGTGAGGACCGAACCGGGTGATGCGCGGCGTCAGGCAGCGCTGTCGTGGCAGCTGGTGTCACACCGTCGGTCACGAGCTTCGAGGCTAGTGCGTTGTGTCGGGTGGTTTCCCTTGACACCATGGAGGGCCATGTTGCAGGTGCAGGACGTTTCGGTGGAGGTGGGTGGCAAGTTCGTCGTCGAACACGCCAGCTTCACGGTCATGCCCCGCGACAAGGTGGGTCTGGTGGGCCGCAACGGGGCAGGCAAGACCAGCTTTTTCAAGGTGCTGGGTGGCGAGGTCGACCCCACGCTCGGCAAGGTGCTGCGCAAGGGCGGATTCGGGTACCTGCCGCAGGAGCCCCGCATCGCGGGGCATCTCGAGGGTCGCAACGCCGTCGTGCACATCCTGTCCGGTCGCGGCATCGACGAGGCGATGGAGCGGATCGAGAAGCTGCGCATCGCGATGGAGGAAGAGACCAGCGATCGCAACGTCGCGCGCTACTCCAAGGCCCAGGACGAATTCGCATCATCGGGTGGCTACTCGGCCGAGAGCGAGGCCCGCAGTATCGCCGCCGGCCTCGGGCTGAAAGCCGACCGCCTCGAGCTGCCGATCGGCGTGCTCTCGGGTGGCGAACGTCGCCGCGTCGAGTTGTCGCGCATCCTCTTCGCCGGCAGCGATGTGTTGCTGCTCGACGAACCGACCAACCACCTCGACATCGACGCGAAGGAGTGGCTGCTCGCGTACATGCGGTCGTATCGCGGCGCCCTGCTGGTGATCAGCCACGACCTCGACCTGCTCGACGAGGCGATCACGCGAGTGCTGCATCTCGACCGGCCGGCCGAAGATGCGACGGGCACCGTTGTGGAGTACAAGGGCACGTACAGCCAGTACCGCACCAGCCGCGCTGCCGACGAGGAGCGGCTGGCTCGCAAGGCATCCCTGCAGAGCAAGGAGATCGCCCGCCTGCAGACCGTGGTCGATCGATTCGGGGCCAAGGCCACCAAGGCTGCCATGGCCCACAGCAAGGAGAAGCAGATCGCCCGCCTCGAGGCCGATCGGGTGCACGTGAAGGCCGGCGACCGTGTGCTGAAGGTGCGCTTCCCCGATCCGCCGCAGAGCGGCATCACGGTCATCGAGGCGACAGGCCTGTCGAAGGGCTACGGCGGGCCGCCGGTGTTCGAGGACGTGAACTTCGACCTCGGCCGCGGCGAGCGCCTGCTGGTGCTCGGGCTCAACGGAGCCGGCAAGACGAGCCTGTTGCGCATCCTCGCCGGAGAGACCACGGCCAACCTCGGCGACTTCAAGTTCGGCCACTTGGTGAACGTGGGGTACTACGCGCAAGAGCACGACAACCTCGACACCCGCGCCACGCTGCTCGACAACATGCGTACGGCGATACCGCTGGGTGTCATGCTCACCGAGACGCAACTGCGCGGCCTGCTCGGCATGATGGGCCTGGCCGGCGACAAGGTGTACCAGGAGAGCGGCGCGCTGTCGGGCGGCGAGAAGACGAAACTGTCGCTGGCGATGTTGATGGTGGGTCGCAACAACCTGTTGCTGCTCGACGAGCCGACCAACAACCTCGATCCGCCCAGCCGGCAGGCCGTCGCCGACGCGCTCACCACTTGGAGGGGCAGCATCATCTTCGTCAGCCACGACACCGAGTTCGTCGAGCAGTTGCAGCCCACCAAGGTGCTGCTCATGCCCGATGGGCAGGTCGACTACTTCTCGAAGGACTGGTTGGAGCTCGTCGACCTCGCCTGAGGTTCCGTGTGAGGAGTTCCGTTGGTCCCCCCGCTGGTGGGTGAGGGCTACGGTTCCGCACATGAAAATCGGCACCATGGGGAACGCGATCAACGACGGCACGATCGATCAGATCCTGGCGGAAGCCCGCCAGGTGGCCGATGACGGCCTGCACACCTACTGGGTGCCGCAGATCTTCGGCCACGATGCGCTCACCGCGCTCGCCATCGTGGGGCGCGAGGTTCCAGGCATCGAGCTCGGCACCGCGGTGGTGCCCACCTATCCCCGGCACCCGATGATGCTCGCCCAGCAGGCGCTCACCGTGCAGGCGGCCACGGGCGGTCGGCTGGCGCTCGGCGTCGGTCTGTCGCACCAGATCGTCGTGGAGGCCTTGTGGGGGATGTCGTTCGACAAGCCGGTGCGCCACCTTCGCGAGTACCTCTCGGTGATGATGCCGCTGTTGGAGGGAAAGCCCGTTGCGTTCCAGGGCGACGACTACCGGGTGCAGGGTGCCGTCAACGTGATCGGCGGTTCCCGGCCGAACGTGCTGGTGGCGGCGCTCGGCAGCCAGATGCTGCGTGTGACCGGCGCTCTCGCCGACGGCACGTCCACCTGGTGCGTCGGCGTGAAGACCCTTCGTGAACACACCATCCCGACGCTGCGCCAAGCTGCGGCAGACGCCGGCCGGCCAGAGCCGCGTGTGGTGGTCGCCTTACCGGTGTGCGTCACCGACGACGTCGACGCCGCCCGCGATCGCGCCGAGCAGGTGTTCGCGATCTACAACACGCTGCCGAGCTATCGGGCGATGATGGACATCGAAGGAGTGTCCGGTCCGAAGGACCTCGCCATCGTGGGGACCGAGGCCGAGGTGCGCGACCAACTCCACGAGGTCGCATCCGTCGGGGCGACGGACCTGAACGCCGGTGTGTTCCCCGGCAACCCCGAGGAGAACGACCGCACTCGCGCCCTGCTGCGTGAGTTCGTCTGAGCGGGTGCTGCCGTGAGCGAGAACGAGGGGTACGGCGGCATCTCCGGCTTGGGCGTGGAGGTGTACGAAGGCATCGCCACGGTCACCATCGACAGCCCGCCGATCAACCTGTTCACGATCGAGCTGTTCGTGAACATGGCCGGGCTCGCCCATCGCCTGGCTGCGGACGGCCGGGTGCGCGTCGTGGTGCTGCGCAGTGCGAACCCCGAGTTCTTCATCGCCCACTTCGACGTCGCCGCCATCCTCACGTTCCCGACCGACTCGCCGCCTCCGACCGAGCTGAACTCCTACCACCAGATGTGCGAGGCGTTCCGTACGATGCCAAAGGCGACGATCGCCGTGATCGAAGGCCGGGTTGGCGGCGGCGGGAGCGAGCTCGCGCTCAGCTGCGACATGCGGTTCGCATCGTTGCCTCACGGTGATCACCCGGGGGCCGTGTTCAACCAGCCGGAGGTTGCGCTCGGCATCCTTCCAGGTGGCAGCGGCACCGTGCGTCTGCCGCACCTGGTGGGGCGCAGCCGAGCCCTGGAGGCGATCCTCGGTTGCGACGACATCGACGCCCGTACCGCCGAGGCGTGGGGATGGGTGAACCGAGCGCTGCCCGCCGACGAGTTGTGGCCGTTCGTGGATCGCATGGCCCGTCGCATCGCACGGTTTCCGGCGCACGCGGTCGCCGCAGCCAAGGCGGCTGTGCTGAGGGCCGAGCGGGGCATCGAGGGGGACCTGCTGGCCGAGGGTGGCGCGTTCAACGGCACCCTCGGTGGTCCTGGCACGCGACAGGCGATGGAACGGTTCCTCGAACTCGGGGGTCAGACCAGGGACGGAGAGCTTCGTCTCGGCGAATTGGCGGGCGATCTCTAGTATCGGCGCCCATGTCGTCGATCTCGATCCCCGCCAACCCCGCAGCCGTCACCGCCGAGTGGATGACCGAGGTGCTCCACCTCGCGGATGCGCTCCCATCCGGATCGACGGTGGCCTCGATCGAGATCGAACCGCTGGGTGCCGGCGTCGGGGTGATGGGTGAGCTCGCCCGCATCCGGATGACCTACGCAGGCGACCGAGGCGCAGCTCCCTCGTGCGTGATCGTGAAGTCACCGTCGCCGTTCGAGG
The DNA here is from genome assembly GCA_043725585.1 of Actinomycetota bacterium. Lineage (GTDB taxonomy): Bacteria > Actinomycetota > Acidimicrobiia > Acidimicrobiales > Ilumatobacteraceae > VFMC01. The sequence goes on along the minus strand of JAYSLK010000444.1, from coordinate 524 downwards.
AGAACCGGGCCCAGGGCGTGGGCCTCGGCATGTACGAAGCCGAGATCCGGTTCATGAAAGAGCTCGACGCACACACCAGCGTGCGCACGCCGCGGGTGTTCCTGGCCGACATCGTCAGCGGTACGGCAGAGTTCGTCGTCGTGATGGAAGACCTCGGTCACCTCGTGATGGGCGATCAGGTGGAGGGTGTGAGCGTGGCCATGGCCCGCGATGCGGTGGCCACGATGGCCGACCTGCACGCCGGGTGGTGGGGCAAGGTGCAGACGCCCGAGATGGAGTGGGTGCCGAGCGTGGTGCATGCGCGCATCGAGGGTCTGTCGCAGATGTGGCCCGCGCTCTGGATGGGCTTCAACGCCAAGTTCGCCGACTCCTTGCCTGAGGGAGGAGCGGAAGCCGGTGAGCTGATCTCGGTGCACTACTGGGCAGTGATGAACAGGATCGCCCAGTGGCCGTGGACGTTGCTGCACCAGGACTATCGCGTCGACAACCTGTTCTTCGATTCCGACAACCGCGACGAGCCGGTG
>JAYSLK010000443.1:0-4321 GCA_043725585.1 Actinomycetota bacterium | reverse complement strand
GTGAGCGTCTCGTTGTCGCGGTCCCAGTTGCCGCTCCAGTTGAGCTGCACCTGGCCGGCCACGAAGGTGTTGATCTTCAGCGGCCAACCGTCGAGGAACAGACGAGGTACCTGCTTGTTCGGGGCGATCGACGCAACCGCGAACCGAACCAGGCCCTGCTGCGGCGTGCCGTTCACCCTCGGGAACTCCCCGCCGAGCACGACGTACTGGCCGTTGCCGGTGACGTGCCACGGACCTTGGCTCTGTCCCGTGTACGTACCAGCCTCGATCTCGGGGTACCAGGTGAGCGGGGAAGGCGACGGATTGCCTTCCCAGTTGAAGTAGCCGAATGGCTCCTTGGTGATGGTGCCCGTACGCGCCTTGCTGAACGCGAGCGCACGCCGGAAGAACCAGGGGTTGCCCTGTTGGAAGCCGCCGATGTTGCCGCAGTAGTGGGGATGACCCACCACGTAGACCGCGTCGGCCTGGACGAACGACGAATACGTGTCGCCGTGGCAGTCCTCGATCCAATCGATGGCCCCGTCGGCCCATGCGGCTTTGAACGTTCCTTCCAGCACACCGCCGACGCCGAACGTGTACCCCGTGCCATACAGCCAGGTTCCATCGCTGGACAGGCTCGTGATCCCTGTGCTGGCGCCACCGTTGCGCACGGTGGTGTTCGCCACCATCGGCAGCGAGGCGCCCGTGATCGCGTCGACGAAGCCCAGGCCGTACCCGGGATTGGCCGAACCGTTGAGCGAGGTGAATCGACCGCCGACGGCAACCTTCGATCCGTCCGGTGAGACCACGAGTGCGGTCACCATGCCACCACCCGCGCTGGGCGCCCAGTCGAGCAACGCGCCGTCCGACACACGGAATGCTGCGAGGTAGCTGCGGGCGACGGTGCCCACTCCCTGGAAGTTGCCGCCGACGTACACGACCGACGGAGTGACCGCGATCGCGTACACGTGATAGCCGACGTTCGGCGCGAACGACGCGACGAGTGCGCCGGAGGCCGTGTCGAACGCGGCGATGCGGTTTCGGGCGATGCCGTTCACCGTGGTGAAGTCGCCACCCACGTACACGCGCGATCCGTCAGGGGAGGCGGCCACGACGCGGGCCTGCGCGTTCAACGTGGGGGCGAACGTCGTGTCGAGGTTTCCCGTGGTGATGTCGTACGCCAGCAGGTTCGGGCGCGGTGTGTTCCCGACACCGACTGCCGCGCCGGCAGGGCGCGCGTTGGTGAAGCTGCCGCCAGCGAACACCCGGTTGCCCACCACCGACTGCGACCAGACGACGCCGTCGATCTGAACCGTGGGCAGCGGGTCGGCCGACACCGTCGGAGGCGTCGCCGGATTCGTCGGCTCGGCCGGCCGAGTGTCGGCGCGACCGGAGTCGACCCGCGCCACCACGTACACCGCCACGGGGACGACGAGCGCAACCAGTGCGACCAGTGCAGCCAGTCTCCCGCCACGTGTCGATCTCATCGTCTTGAACATCGATACCTCTCACCGTCTCGTGCGCGACCGCACTCGTGATCACTGCCCTGGACGTTCATGCGGTCGGAGCCGGCCCTTGGAACACGACCGGCGACACCGACGCGAGGTAGCTCACGAGCACGCTGACGGCACCCCGCTGGTCGACCGGCACTTCGAACACGTAGACCCCGGTGACCGACGCTCCTGGCTCCACCTCGCCCGCGAAGCGCAGCACGCCGGGACCGCTCAAGGGCGCCGCGGAACTGTTGTCGGGGCCGTAGGTCAGGTCGACGACGACACCCTCGAGCAGCACCGGCGAGGGAGACCCGTTGGTCGCGACGACCGTGACGCGCACCGCCGGCCCCGCGATCTCGCCCGGCCCGGTGGCTTCGCCCGTCACCGCCTCGAGCTGCGCGAGCCGAAACGAGACCCCTGTGCCAGGGTCGGCCACCTGGTCGATTCCGACCGGTGGCACTGTCGACACGGTTCCGACGGGCACCGTGGCCAACGAGCCGGGTACGAACGGCACGGTCACGCCGGGCACCGATGTCGCCCCCACCAGGGTGGTCTCCGTCGGCGCCACCGACGTTGCGACAGTCGACGCGGGCTGCGCGGTCCCTGACGGATCGGTGTCGCCCGTCGTCGAGGGCGACTCGATAGCGGTGCCGTCGGTGCCGTCCGGGGTGGTCGCCGACGCCGGTCGGTCGGTCGGATCGGAGCCTTCCTGCGGGTCGTCGCCTCCTGCTGCGAAGACAGCGACCGTCACGGCGATCAACACCGAGAGCACGGCGATCCCGCCCAGCCACCAACGCCGCTGGGCCAGCCGGCGCGCGTCGATCGATGCCGAAGCCTGCCCGGTCCGAGGTCGTTGTTCCTTGCTCATCATGTCTCCGATCGTCCGCCGGGGCGCTTCGCACGCCCTACGCAACCCACGTGCTCGATCATCGGGCGCGTGCCCATCGCGCGGCCGGCCATGCGGGTCATGCCACCCTCGCCGTGGCGACGTCCGTGGCGACGTCCGCGGCGATGAGTTGCCTGATGCCCACTCCGCCGAGGAGTGCGAACAGGCCCATCACGTACGGGATCGCGCTGGTCGACCACGGCACCGAGACCACCACGAACACGCCGGCCAACGACAGCACCGAGTCGGCCACACGCACCAGCAGGGTCGCACCCTGTCGACCGCGGACTGCGGCGAGCACTCCGTACGGGGTGGCTGCTGCCGTTGCCGCCGCATACACCGACCAACCGAGCACGCTCCAGCGGTCGAGGTCGAACTCGTCGCCCACGATCGCGTTCCCCAACGTCGGTGCGGCCAGGGCAGCGACGACCCCGAGCAGTAGCGACACCACGGCGAGCACCGCGACCCCTGTGTCGGCCTGCCGCAGCAGGCGGGTCGTGGTCTCTTCCTTCGTGCGGGCAAACCGGGCGAACAGGTACGAACTGGCTCCGTTGACGGCAAGCATCGCCGGGGCGACGAACAGTCGGGCACCTTCGAGCTCTCCGTACGCCGCCCGACCGATGCCTGCGACCGCGATCACTCGCATCAGGGCCAACATCACCGGCCGCACCGACACCTGGAGCGCGCGCCACCGGCCGTACTCGAACACGCGGCTGCGTCCGCCGAGCTCACGCTGGCTCCGCCCCGCGCGAGCCCACCATCGGTCTTCCGGCGGAAGCAGGAACACGCCGACCACCGTGGCGGCGACCTGGCCCACCACCAGTCCGATCAGGAAGTGCGTGAGCGTCACCGGGGTGTCGCTCAGCCAGACCACCGACACCAGGCCAACCGCCCCCACCAGGCCGACCAGATCGACGATCACGATCGACCAGAACCTGAGTGACGCCATCAGCAGCCGGCGAACGGTGTCTTCCAAGACGAACGCGGCCCCCGCCAAGCCGAAGGCGATCCCCTGGTGCCAACTGAGGTACCCCGTACCGCCGAGACCGATGATCGCCGCCAGACCCAACGCGGTCGACAGCACGACGAGCCACCACTGCAGGCCGGCGCGCACCACCCGGTCGGCACGATCGAGCACCGTCAGCGAGTCGCCCACGAAGCCGGACACCACGGCCGTACCCACCACCACGAGGCCGAACAGCACGGCGAAGACCGCAAGACCCTCCTTGCCCAGCAGACGTGCGGCCATGACCTGCAGCAGGAAGCTGCCAAGGGCCTGCGAGAACTGCGCGCTCACCGCTCCGACGACGCTCCACCGCGAACGCCCTCGAGGCGTCATGGGCATCACGAACTCGTTCGACACGTTCAACTCGGCGCCGCCGATGATCGAGAGCGGTCGGTGGGGTCGACCAACTCCCCCGACCGCACCGGGCGGGCCCGGCCCAGCGGCCGCGGTCGCGAACGGCGCTCGAGCCGGGCCACCAGAGCAGCCTCGTGGTTCTCGGCGACGAGTCGGTCCGTCGCGGCTTCCACGATCACGACCCAGGCACCGGTGATGTACAGCATCATCGCTGCCGCCCCCGTGCCGGCACCCATGTACTCGGCGGTGACGCCGTTGATCACCTGGCAGACCATCAGACCGACGATCGCCAACGTGTCGAAGGCCAACGGCGCAGCGCCATGAGTGCGGCGGGCGCGACGGCGCACCCGCCATCCGGTCGCGCACACGAGCACGATCAAGCCACCCCACCAGAACAGGCCGAGCAGACCGAGGTCGACCAGCACGTTGAGGTACGCGTTGTGCGCCCCTCCGAGCCCGGTCTCTTTCAGGAACAAGCCTCGCGACGCAGTGAGTCCCATGCCGTGCAGCGGGCGCCGCTCGAACGCTTCGATCGCGATCGTCCAGACCTCGGTCCGGTTGTTGAACGACGCCAGCTTCTCGGCGTCTTCGTTGCGCAAGTAG
>JAYSLK010000442.1:0-4936 GCA_043725585.1 Actinomycetota bacterium | reverse complement strand
ACCCACGCGACGCCGGGAACGACGGCACATTCGAGGCACCGTGGACAGCGATGCCGTAGTTGAAGTACACCGGGTTGTACAGCCGCCCGAGCTTGGAGTTCCGCCAACCAGTGACACGGCGCTCGAAGTGGAACACGCCCCCTGGCGTCGTCGCCACACCACAGATCCCTTGTTCGCTCTTCGTGCCATCGTCGTCGTCGACCACGACCACAGCGCACCACTCCTCACCTGAGCCGCTCGAGATGTGCGTGACCAGCCGCACCTGACCCTCGACGTAGAGGACAGCGACCTGCTTCGGGAGCAGCACTTCCAGGTGGGTGCCGGTGTTCGTTCGGCGCGGCCGAACCTCGATCGGCGCGTTCATCCGTACCCACATCTCCGGCGTCACCACACCAGTCACGTCGGCGCGGTCCACGTCGAGTATGAACTTCTCGAACGCCCACACTCCTCGCTCGGTCGCCGGACCGAACGAGCCGTCACTCGGGCCCGGATCAAACCCGAGTCTTCGCAGCCGATCCTGCAACGCAGTCACTTTCGAACCACTCGCCCCGACGGCAAGCGAGTGATCGAAAGCGACGAACGGCACCGCGGTCGATGCGACCGTGGATTCCGGAACCATCGATCCGATCGACGGAACTGAGCTCGCAGCGTCGAGCGGCGACAACGGTGTCGACGACGCCGTTGAGTCCGATCGGGCGGATCCGCGACGCAGCAGCGAGTCCGACAACGACGGAACGAGCACTGCAGCGGTTACCACGACGAGGCGGCGTCGGGTGTACACCGCGGCTTCGGGACGCGATGCCCCCGCAGGTTCCTTCATCGCCTGGCTTCCCGAACTGCGGCGGACGACCCCCCGCCGGCGTCGGCGCTCTTCTCGCGGTCCCTGCGTCGATCGATAACGAGGTAGCCGACGGCAGCGAACACGACGACGATCGAGACCCACTGGTTCAGTCGCAGCGGCCCGATCACGTGGGCCGGGTCGATCCTGAGCCCCTCGATCCAGATTCGTCCGGTGAAGTAGCCGGCGAGGTAGACAGCGAAGAGGCGACCGGGGCGCAAGTTCCAGCGACGCTCGATCTGCAACAGCGCCACGCACAGGGCGAGGTTCCACAGCGATTCGTACAGGAACGTCGGATGGAACGTCGTCCCTGGCGCGTATCCGGTCGGGAGCTTGTCGTCGGAGATCTGCAACGCCCACGGCAGGTCGGTGGCTCGGCCGAACAGTTCTTGGTTCCACCAGTTGCCCCAACGACCGATCGACTGCGCAAGCGGAATCGCCGGCGCGACTGCCGTGAGGAGCTCGGGAAACGGCACGCCACGACGCTTCGCCGCGAAGTATCCGACGGCGACACCACCGATCAACCCGCCAGGGATACCGAGACCACCCTTCCAGATCAGCGGGATGCGTCCGAGGTCGTCGCTGAAACGGCTCCAGTCGGTGGCGACGTGATAGAGCCGTGCACCGACGACACCACCAACGACTCCCCACGTCGCAATTGAGCTCATGTCGTCGCGGGTGCCGGTACCGCTGCGCTCCAGCCGGCGACCGGCCAACCACACCGCAGCGATGATCCCGAGTGCGATCATCAACCCATACGCAGTGAGACGAAGCGGTCCGATCGACAGGGTTCCGCTCGACGGACTGGGAATACTCGCGACGATCATCAACACGTACGCAGGCTACTACGACGACATGTAGTAGTCACCTGCGCCAATGGCACCTGTTAGGTCACAATCCACCATGGCTGACGGCGAGACAACTCTGGCAGGCACGAGGAGGGCTGTCCTGCGCCCTGGATCAGCCCTCAGACGTCGACGACCGGCTCACGCCAGCCGACGCGCACCGAATCATTGTCCCGCCGAGGTCGGCATCTTCGATGACCCACTCATTCACGACAGCACCTCGACCAGCCGCTCAACCGACGGGACACCGTGAGAGCCGTCCCCGGCGCCGTACACGCGACACGACCACGACACCGGCGTGTCGCTCCCAGCGAACGGGTCAGCGCCATCGACGAGGATCGTCGGCGAGCCTCGCATTCCGACACGTTCGGCCTCTGCAATGTCTGCAACCTCGTGGCGCACCAACGTCACGTCAGACCGATCACCAAGCGCCTCGCGGACCCGACTCTCCGCCTCCTCCACGTTCGGGCAGCCGTCGAAGTACAGCAACAGGATCTCCACCACCCCACCATAAGCCGTTCATCCGGGAGGCGAGGCCGCGCAACGGTCGACGACGTCGTTTGCGATACGACCCTGGCGAGCGCGATCGTGACCAGGGGCCGATCGCCGTGCCCAGGGTCCTCGCTACACGCCAGATCCCCGGGGTGCCGCCCATTCAACGTCGACGCCGAATAGGCTTCTACATCGTGTAGTTGCTTCCCTGTCGGGGCGCTACGCACCCGACAGCCCATGCCTCGAACATTCCTCCGCCGTCTCATTCCGCTCGCCATCGTCCTCGGACTCGGCGCAACCGTCGCGAGCCTCGCCCTCCCTGCGGGTACGGCGTGGGCTCATAACACGCTGCTTTCCAGCGATCCTGCCGATGGCGCCGCATTGTCCCTGGCACCCACCCAGATCACGTGGGTGTTCGACAATCCGGTACCGCTGGAGTCCATGACGGTCACCCTGATCGGTGCCACAGGAGCTCGCAGCGACCTGAGCGGCTCAACCCACGGAACTGCCGGTGACACCGAGGTCGTCACCCCGCTCCCGTCATTGCAGCCCGGGCCGATCTCGCTGCGATGGCGCCTCGTCGGACCCGACGGTCACCCAATCACCGGCCGCGTCGATTTCACGGTCACAGCGCCCACCCCGACCACGATCGACAGCGCAGCGACCACATTGCCGGCCGTCGCCACGACCACTCCGCCACCCACAACACCCGCCGTGATCGACGAGTCGTCGCTTGACCAGGGCGACGACACCTACTCGACTTCGTCCGTCGCCCGCTGGATCCTGCGCTATGCCTCGTACCTGTCGATCATGGCCATCGTCGGGGTCCTGCTCACGACCGCCTACGTGTGGGCGGGGGCCGGCGCCCACCCCATGCTGCGCCGCCTCCTCAGCCGCTCACTGGTCGCCACCGCCGCCCTCGGCTTCATGCAAGTGCTTGTTGTCGCATCCGACGTCAGCGGCAAGGCACCCTGGTCGTCGTTCGGGTCGGTCGACGCTGCCCTCACCACCGATGCCGGCATGGCATTCGCGATCCGAATCGTCCTCGCTCTGTCGATGTGGCTGGTGCTGTTTCAGGCCGGCATCGTGCATCGCGACGTCTACTGGACCGCAGTCTCGCTCCCCGGGCTCGGCCTACTCGCCACCTGGGCGTTCGCTGGTCATTCACGGTCGATGCGCTGGCCGGCGGTCGGCGTGGTCACCGACGTCGCTCACCACGCCGCCGCTGCGGCCTGGATCGCGGGGCTGGCGATCGTCGGCTTGATCGTCATCCCCAAAACGACACCCGACGTACTGGTGCCGGTAGTCCGTTGCTTCTCACGGGTGGCAGCCATCAGCGTTGCCATGCTCGTCGGCACCGGCATCATCCAGACCCTGCGTCTCGTCGGGAGCCCGATGAATCTGCTCGACGCCAATCACGGTCGCTACCTTGCCGTCAAGGTCATGGTGCTCGCAGCGATGCTTCTCATCGCCAACGCCAACCGTCAAAGGGTCGACCGTCGCCTCAACGACCCGGCAAACCTCCATCGCCACGTCGGAACCCTGCGCCAAGCCGTTGTCGCCGAGTTCGCGATCGGACTCCTGATCGTCGGCATCACCGCTGCCATGGTCGTGTCACCACCCGCTACGAACCAGACCGAGACAGGCGCGCCCACAGCCGTCTACTCGACTTGTATACTACATGATGTAGTACTCACCCTCGAAAGGTCTACATGAAACTCCACCGCCTCGCCGCACCGGTCATCGCCCTCGCACTCACCGCCACGCTTGCTGCTTGCGGCTCAGACGACTCGTCGTCGGCCGACACCACTCCCGCCACCGAAGCGCCTGGCGGATCGGCTGCCACCGTTGAGTTGAACGCATCCGACATCGAATTCGCACAAGGAATGATCGCCCACCACGAGCAGGCGATCGAGATGGCAGAAATCGCGCTCGACCCCAACATCGGAGCCAGCCCCGAAGTCATCGACCTCGCGACCAGGATCAAGGGCGCCCAGGACCCCGAGGTTGAACTGATGACCGGCTGGCTCACCGCAGCCGGGGAACCCGTCGCGATGGATGCATCAGAGGGCCACGACATGTCGTCGATGGACGGCATGATGACCGCCGAACAGATGGACGCGATGTCGGCGATGACTGGCACCGAGTTCGACCAGATGTGGCTCGAGATGATGATCGCCCACCACGAAGGCGCTATCAGCCAATCCGAGACAGTCAAGACCAACGGCTCCAACGCCGACGTACTCGCCCTCGCCGACCAGATCATCACCGCCCAGCAGGGCGAGATCACCGAGATGCAAGCCCTCCTGCAGGGCTGAACGCGTTCACGGGACGCCGACCGATGCCATCAACTCGACGAACCTGGATGGCTGGCGCCGACAAGGTCATTCCAGTCGACCTCACAGGCGTTCGCTGGTCTGATGGCACCGTCGAGTGCCGGTTCCGACTGCTCCACCCGGCCGGCTCGCTTGTTGCGGTCGACGGTGACCTCGGCGTGGTGCTGACAAATCCTGACGCGGAGTGCACCACCTGCTCGGATGCCTGCGTCAGCTGACTTCCCAACAGACTGTCCCAGGATCTGACACCGGGCATGTGCAGCTCTAGCGGCGCCCCTGATTCGACCGGTTGACCATCGGGTGCTCCACCCGCAGCCATCCGCTGTCTCCGCTGTCAGGCGCTGGCCGCCCGGCGCTGCTGCGAGCACTCCTCGTCCAGGCGTGGTGCAGGGATGTCAGATGTTCGACCACATCGAGTCCCACAT
>JAYSLK010000441.1:0-7518 GCA_043725585.1 Actinomycetota bacterium | reverse complement strand
CGCCCGGCGTGAGCTTGTCGGTGTCGCCCGACCCCGCTTGGAGGCCGGAGATCCCCGAGGACGAGCAGTACACGTACGACCCGGCCGCCGCGAACGACGCGCTCGACGCTGCCGGCTACCTCGACACCGACGGCAACGGCATTCGCGAGATGCCCGGCGGTGGTCAGGAACTGGTGTTCCGCTACGCCGAGCGCTCCGAGAGCGACATCGCGGCACCGGTGCGCGAACTGATCACGGGATTTCTCGAAGCGGTGGGCATCGGAACGACGGTCGATGTCTTCGACGACACCCAGCTCACCGAGGTGATCGCATCGGGCGAGTACGACCTGTTCGTGTGGGGGTGGACCCCGTTCGTCGATCCCGATCCGATGCTGTCGTACTTCACGTGCGCTCAGCTGACCACAGACGTCGAAGCCGTCGGCTACAACGATGCCAACTGGTGCAGCCCCGAGTACGACGAGCTCTACGCACAGCAGAACGTCGAGCTCGATCGGGCCACGCGAGTCGGCATCGTGCAGAAGATGTTGCGTCTGTTCTACGACGAGTCGACCTATGTGGTGCTCTTCGAGGACGCCGATCTCCAGGGGTATCGCACCGATCGGTTCACCGGGTGGACGCGGCAGCCTGCCGAGACCGGTCCCGTCCTGTTCAGCAATTCGTCGCCGACGTACTTCCTCCTGCAACCCATCGATGGCGGGGCCGGTGACGACGGCGGTCTCGGCACCGGTGTCGTGGTCCTCTTGGTCGCGGGAGGCGCGGCGATCCTCGGCGTGGGTGGCGCACTCCTGTTCCGGTCGAGACAGAACCAGGACGAGCGCGACTGACCGACGATGCGACCGCGCTTCGTCTTCGGAAAGGTCCTCGGTGCACTCAGCACCCTGGTCTTCGTCGTCGTCGTGAACTTCTTCCTGTTCCGGATCGTCAACGACGATCCGGTCGAGAGCATGTTTCGCGGGCGCAACCTCAGCGCGGACCAGAAGGATCGGCTGCGCCAGCAGTTCAACCTCGACGGATCGAAGCTGCAGCAATTCTGGGCGTACGCGCGGGAGTTGGTGTCGGGCAACTTGGGGATCTCGCTCCAGAGCCGCCGTCCGGTGACCACCGAGATCGGCGAGGCGCTGTGGCCCACGATCGCGCTGGTCGGGACTGCGACCACGCTGTCGATGGTGGTGGGCGTGCTGATCGGCATCCGTGCCGGGTGGCGTCGGCGCAGCGCGTTCGACGTGAGCTCTACGACGTTGTCGATGTTCACGTACTCGGTCCCCGACTTCTGGCTGGCGATGCTGTCGCTCGGTCTGTTCTCGGTGCAATTGGGCATCTTCCCGACCGGAGGGCTGGAGGACGCCGGTACCACTGCCAGCGGTCTCGCGCTGCTCGCCGATCGGTTGCACCACATGACGCTGCCGTGTCTGGTGCTGGCGATCGCCTATGTCGGCGAGTACGCCATCGTGATGCGTTCGTCGATGCTCGACACGGTGCGCGAGGACTATCTGCAACTGGCGCGGGCCAAGGGTTTGCGCGACGTCGAGGTGCGCCGTCGGCACGCGGTGCCGAACGCGGTGCTGCCGGTGGTGAGCCTGTCCGCGTTGAACTTCGGCTTCGTGCTGTCGGGTTCGATCGCGGTCGAATCGATCTTCTCGTGGCCGGGCCTGGGACAGGCGACCCTCGAAGCGATTCGCGGACCCGACTTCCCGATGCTGCAGGGGCTGTTCCTGCTGTTCTCTGCTGCGGTGATCGCGGCCAACCTGATCGTCGACCTCCTGTACGGCTACCTCGATCCGCGAGTCGGTGGCCGATGACCGCGGTGACCCGCTCCGATGTCGTCCGCCGGTTCCGACGCGATCGCTTCGCCCTCGTCGGCTTGACCGTGTTGCTCGGCTTCGCGGCGATGGCGTTGCTCGCACCCTGGTTGGTCGACGACAGCGCGCTGAGTGCGGTGGCGTCGCTCGACAACCCGACCTGGGCGAAGCCGAGTGGTGAGTTCCTCCTCGGCACCGACCATCTCGGTCGCAGCGTCGCCGCGCAGTTCATCGCCGGTTCGCGCGTCAGTCTGTTCGTCGGGCTGATGGCCACCATCTTCACGATCGCGATCGGGTCGGCAGTGGGCATCGTCGCCGGCTTTGCCGGCAAGTGGCTCGATGCGACCTTGATGCGCTTCACCGACTGGTTCCTGGTGATCCCGTTCCTCCCCCTCGCCATCGTGCTGGCCGCCGTGCTGGGCCGAGGCATCTGGAACGTGATCTTCGTCATCTCGATCACGTCGTGGCCGTCGACGGCACGACTCGTTCGCGCGCAGGTGCTCACGGTGAGGGAGCGGCTCTACGTCGATCGCGCTCGCGCCCTCGGCGCGACGCAGTTGCACGTGATCCGACGACACGTGCTGCCCAACGTCGCACCGCTCATCTTGGCCAGCGCCACGCTCGCCGTGCCGATCTCCATCCTGACCGAGACCACGCTGTCGTTCCTCGGACTCGGTGACCCGACGCAGGCCTCGTGGGGCAAGACGTTGGAGGAGGCCTTCCAGGCGGGAGCGATCAGCCGCAGCGCGTGGTGGTACTACCTGCCGGCCGGTGTCGGCATCGTGGCCGTCGTCCTGGCGTTCACCCTCTTCGGGCGGGCGCTCGAGGAGATCCTCGACCCACGGTTGCGTGATCGATGAGCGCGCTCGAGCTCCGTGACCTCTCGGTGACGTATCGCACCGACGGCAGCGATGTCCCTGCGGTGCGCGGGGTGAGTCTCACGATCGAGTCCGGCGACACGTTGGGCCTGGCGGGAGAATCGGGGTGCGGCAAGAGCACGATCGCCAGTGCCGTGCTGCGGCTGCTCCCGGCGAGCACGAAGGTGGACGGCCAGGTGCTCCTCGACGGAGAGGACGTGTACGAGATGAAGCCGGGTCGGCTGCGGGCCGTTCGGTGGACCAGCGCCGCGATCGTGTTCCAGGGAGCGTTGCACTCGCTCAACCCGGTGCATCGGGTCGGCGCCCAGATCGCGGAGGCCATCCGGCTCCACGGCAGCCTCGACGGTCGGCAGGCGGCGACCCGGGTGGGAGCGTTGCTCGAGCAGGTGGGCATCCCTGCTGCCCGGGCCAGTCACTATCCCCACCAGCTGTCGGGCGGGCAACGTCAACGCGTGCTGATCGCGTTGGCGTTGGCGTGCGAACCGAAGCTGCTGATCGCGGACGAGCCGACGACGGCGCTCGACGTGATGGTGCAGGCCCAGGTGCTCGATCTGTTGGCGTCGCTGCAGCGAGATCATGGTCTGGCGATGCTGTTCATCACCCACGACCTGTCGGTGCTCACCCACGCATGCCGCCGTCTCGCGGTGATGTATGCGGGCCGCATCGTCGAGACCGGTCTCGGCGTCGACGTCTTCCGCGAGCCGCAGCACCCGTACAGCCGCGCGCTCGCTGGAGCGTTCCCGACGATCGGCGACCCGTCGTCACGCCTGCGGCCGACGGGTCTGGCCGGCGACCCGCCCGACCCCTCGGCGCTGCCCTCGGGCTGTCCGTTCCACCTGCGGTGCAGCGTCGCCGCGGACGAGTGTCGCACGACCGACGTGCAGCTGCGACAGCTCCCGCGGATCGGCCCCGACGCGGCTGCAGCGTGCGTGCATGTGGGGCAGCGATGACCTCACCGCACATGCCACCGAAGACCTCATCCAATGGTTCGGCCGACGCCGCGTCGCTCGCCGGGCTGTCGGACACGCTCGTGACGGTCCGCGGTGCACACGTGCGTTTCGGCGCGACCTCGTCTCCCGTGCGAGCGGTCGATGGGGTCGACCTCGACCTCGGTCGGGGCGAGGTGCTCGCGCTCGTCGGTGAGTCGGGCTGCGGCAAGACCACGCTCATCCGCTCGATGATCGGACTCGAACCGCTTGCGTCCGGGTCGATCATCGTCGACGGTCACGAGGTCACTCGACGTGCACGCGAACTGCGAACGCTGCGTCGGACCGCGCAGATGATCTTCCAGGATCCCACCGGCGCCCTCAACCCCCGGCACACGATCTATGACGCTGTCGCCGAGGGGCTCCGGATCCACAAGGTCCGCGGGGATGAAAAGGTCCTGGTCACCTCGGCGTTGGCGCGTGCCGGGCTGCGCCCAGCTGGGCGCTATCTCGGCCGGTATCCCCACGAGCTCTCGGGCGGTCAGCGCCAGCGCGTGCTGATCGCGGCAGCGATGGCGCTCGACCCCGTCGTGCTGCTGGCCGACGAGCCGGTCGCCAGCCTCGACGCTTCCATCCGTGGTGAGATCCTGGCCCTCATGCGCTCGTTCGTCGATGAGCGTGGCGTGAGCATCATCGCCGTCACCCACGACCTCGGTCTGGCGTGGAACATCGCCGATCGAGTGGCGGTGATGTACCTCGGTCGCATCGTCGAGATCGGCCCGACCGAGCAGGTGCTCGCGGACCCGCAGCACCCGTACACCCGAGCTCTGCTGAGCGTGGTGCCCGAGACGCGCGGTCTCGACCAACAGATCTTGCAGGGCGAGACGCCCGACCCGAGCAAGATCCCTCCGGGCTGTCGGTTCCACCCGCGCTGCCCGCTGGTCGCATCCGGCGAAGCGGCCCGGCTGGGCATCGAGGCTCGGTGTCGCGGCGAGGATCCGGTCCTCACCGAACTCGCCGCAGGCCACACCGCAGCGTGCCACGCCTGACCCCCAACCCAGCGATGAGAGATGAGTGGGCGTGCCGCCCGCATCTCTCATCGCCGCACCGGCCGGACCATCCGTCATGAGAGATGAGCGCGCCAGCGGCTCTCATCTCTCATCGCGGGGTTGGAGGTGTTAGGCGGGGGAGGGTTTCGGTCCAGGAGCGCTCGGCGAACGGCTCGCCGTCGCGCGCTGCCGTCAGGGTGAGCTCGACATGGAACGTGTCGCTGTCGCTCCGGATGTGGAGGGTCGATTCGGTGTTGCACACCGTGGTCGATCCGTCGACGAGCGGCAGTGTGAGGTCGAAGCTCGAGCGGCCGCGCGCCCAGCCGCGCGACAGGTCGATCGTGCTGATGCCCAACGACCCCTCGTACACGTCGTCGATCACGATGCCATCGTGGCCCTCATAACGACCGCCGTAACGACTGTGGACGCGACTTTCGCGGCCGATCACATCGTGTTCGTATCGCCACTCCACGCCGTCGGCCTCCTCGTCGCTCGGTCCTGGCCCGGGCCCGAACTCGTGGGTGAGCGGCGGCAACTCGTCGGCAACCGGGAGGTCGAGACGCACCGAGCCTCGATCGACGGTCAAGGAGAACGGCCGTGAAGGTGGCCAGCAGTTCGGCCAGTCGGTCCCAGCGATCGCAAGACGCAGCCGGTGGCCGGGCACGAACGTCCACGTCGTCGCCTCGAACCCGATACGCACATCGAGCCACTCGTCGGGAACCAGCGGTGACGGTTCGCGACCTTGCACCCCGAAACAGTCGGACGGCCAGCAGCCGAGCTGGGTGAGGTCGAGCATCCCGCGGGTGATGAGCGTGGAGGTGCCGTCGGGCGCGACGTCGCACAACTTCACCGAGACGTGACCGACCGGCGCGGACGAGCGGACGCGCATCGACACCGCAGCGTTGCCGAGCAGCATCACCTCCTCGGAGTGGCGCCAGTCGTAGGTGATCGACGCCGCGTTGTCGGGGCGTTGATCGAGCGGCTGTCCCCACGGGAGCCCTCCTGCACACGAGTTCCAAGCCCACATGCCGGTGTCACCCCGCACCTCGAGTTCGTCGAGCACGACCTCCGCGTCTGCATCGCTGGAGGAATCGATGGAGCCGACGCGCCGTTGCATCATGCGGCATCCAGGGGCTGGCCAGACGTCGAACTCGTGCCACGTACCGTGGTGGTGGGCGAGATCGGGCTCGGGCCGCGTGGGTCGGCGGACGAACACCTGGGCGCGATGGGCACTCGACGGCTCGCCGTCGCGCAGGTGCTCGTGGAAGAACGCCATGATCTCGCGATCGCTGTCGACGTTCGGGCCGGGCCGGGCGGTCGACGGGTCCTTGTGCACCCACGGGCCGGCCAGCAGGCGCCACGGCACGTCGAGTCGCTCGACGGTGCGGAACGTGTTGTTGCGATAGCCGTCGGCCCACCCGGCGATCAGCATCGTCGGGCAACCGATGCGGCCGTAGCCCTCCCCGTCGGGACCCGACCGCACCGACCCGCGGCGCCAGGTCGAGTCGTCGAGCGGATGGCGCAGCCACTCCAACAGCCACGGAGGGGCGGCATCGATTCGCCGGTGCCACTCCGTCTCCCAGTCGTCGCCCCATCGGAGTGGCACGGGCGGCAGCGCGTTCATCGGCACCATGTAGAGCGGGTAGTCGATGAGATCGAGTGCACGCAGCACGCCGCCGCAGTAGTGCACGTCGTCCGTGTACCGATCGTCGGTCGCATACATGGCCACGACCGCCCCGAGCTGTGGCACACCGTGGGCTGCCATGTGCAACGAGTTGAAGCCGGAGTACGAGGTGCCGAACATGCCCACTCGCCCGTTCGACCAGGACTGGGCGGCGAGCCACTCGATCACCGTGCGCAGGTCGTCACGTTCCTGATCGGTGTACTCGTCGACGAGCGTGCCGCCGGAGCTGCCGGTGCCACGGAGATCGACCCGAGCGACAGCAAACCCGCCTTCGCGCACGAAGCGCAGGTAGCTGTCGTCGTACGAGGAGGTGATGTCGTCCATTCGGTACGGCAGTGCTTCCATCAACGCCGCGAACGGACCGTCGCCAGCGGGCAGGTGCAGCGTCACCGCCAGCGGGACGCCATCGGCTGCCTCGACCGAGATCACCTGGACGATCACGGGAACCTCTGAATCCTGCATGAACGTTCAGAGTAGCGTGGGGATGTGGAGCGATCGCCTGGCGGCCAGGGTCAGCGCAGTGGGGCGAGGGAGAGCCGTGCCACGGTGGTGGTCGGGCTCGGCGGGCTCGGCTCGGCGACGGCCTACTGGTTGGCCAAGCAAGGCGTCGACGTGCTCGGCCTCGAGCAGTTCGAACTCGGCCACGTACGCGGCGCGTCGCACGACCACTCGCGAATCATCCGCCGCAGCTATCACACGCCCGGCTACGCCGAGCTTGCTGCGGGCGCCTACGAGGCCTGGCGCGCCGTCGAGCGCGACGCGGATGTGGAGATCATCACTCGCACCGGTGGCATCGATCTCTTCCCACCGGATGCTGCGATCGACCCGAGCACCTACACCGCGAGCCTCGCTGCGGCTGGCGTGTCGTTCGACTGGATCGATGGCGACGAAGTGAGACGGCGCTGGCCGGCGTTCGGTGCGGGCGATCTGCTCACCGACGAGGTGCAGGCGATCCAGTGCGACGACACCGGCATCGTGCCGGCCGGACGAGGCACCGCAACGATGCAGCGTCTGGCCGTGGCGCACGGTGCCGAGTTGCGACCCCACACCTCCGTCACGGGGCTCCGCCTGGTGGATGGCGAGGTCGAAGTAGCCGTCGTCTGCGACGGACGTTCTGAGGTCATCCGTGCGGGGCACGTGGTCGTCACGGCCGATGCGTGGACCAACCGGTTACTGGCTCCC
>JAYSLK010000440.1:0-1878 GCA_043725585.1 Actinomycetota bacterium | reverse complement strand
CAACGGCAACAAGATCATGACCACCTCCGGCGGAGGCATGCTGCTCAGCCAGAGCGAAGAGGTGGCCGATCGGGTGCGCTACCTGGCCACCCAGGCACGACAGCCGGCGGTGCACTACGAGCACACCGAGGTGGGGTACAACTACCGGCTCAGCAACCTGCTCGCGGCGTTGGGTCGCGGTCAGTTCGCCCGCTTGCCGAGCTTCATCCAGCGCCGTCGGGCGATCAACGATCGCTATCGCGAGCTGCTTGCCGACGTGGACGAGTGCGACTTCATGCCAGTGCCCGACTGGAGCGGTTGGAACGGTTGGTTGAGCTGTCTGGTGTTCGCCGTGCCGGGTGTGAGCCACCGGGTGCACAACGCGTTGTTGGGTAGCGAGATCGAGTCGCGCCCGCTGTGGAAACCGATGCATCGTCAGCCCGCGTTCGCCGAGTTCCGGTCACGGGTCGACGGCACCAGTGATCACATCTTCGACCTGGGTCTGTGCTTGCCCAGTGGCAGCACGCTCACCGACGACCAGGTGATGGAAGTGGCCGAACTGGTGCGCAGCAAGATCCGCAACCGCGCCCGGGTGTAGCTGGCTCGGGCTCTGCTGGGCTCTGCTGGGCTCAGGGTCGGCTCAGGGTCGGCTCAGCAGTCGGTTCAGGGTCGGGTCAGCAGTCGGCCATGGCGTGCAGCGCGGCGCTCAGTTCGTGCCGGCGACCGGGGGCCAACGCGCCGAGGCGGCGGGTGAGCACCGACTTCGGCACCACGGTGAGCGAGTCGAACGAGGCCACGCTCTCCTGGTCGACGCCGTCTGTGGACCCGACGACGAGGCACGTTGGAATGTGCCTGATCGTGGACGTGAGTGGCGCGACGACGAGCGTGGACAGCACCGGGATGGCCTCGTTTCGGCTGACGATCAACACCGGGCGACGCTTCTGGTTGGGTGTCTCCATCCACCAGATGTCGCCCTGCTGGATGGCGATCACCACGGTTGGGCTTCGGTGAGTGCGATCGCGCTCGACATCGCGAGGGCGATGTCGTCGTTGGTCTGAGGAGTGAGCCTGTACGACTCGGCGATCGCTGCACCGGTGCGGCGACGCTGGTGAGCGTCGTACAACTCGCGCAGGGCGAGCCGGACGACGTCGGAACGGCTGTCACCGACACCGTCGGCCACCAGTTCGTCGAGGCGCTGCACCTCCCACCCGTTCAGCCTGGTTGGAACCTGCACCGTCATGGGTCAGATCATACGTCGCGTCTGACGTTTCGTCACACGTTCTGTCGTACGCCTGGATGACCGGCCAATTTGCCCGCTCAGATTGTCTCGTCAGACGTTCTTTTCGGATGTGCTCGGCGGATGGCTCGCCAGACGGGCCCGAATCGGACGTCTCGGTCGGACGTCTCGGTCGGACGTCTCGGTCAGACGGGCTCGGGGACGCCTTGGGGTTCGAAGCGATCGGCCAGGAGAGCGAGCAACGCTGCTGAGTCCAGTTCGAGCTGGGCGTGCGTGGCAAGCCGGACCCGTGGGTCCATCTCCTCGAGTGCGTCCTCCATGCGGCGCACCAGCACGGCGAGGGAGTGCGGCCTGCTGGAGCCGACCAGTGCTTCGATCGCGGGGCGCACACGGTCGCGCAGGCCGATCGCGGTGGTCACGAGCGCGCGGGCGTCGGCGTCGCTGACCTCGCCGCTGTCGACCTGACGCAGCAGCGCGCAGCGGTAGCTGCGGCACAGCGTCGGTCGTTCGTCGTAGATGGTGCACGAGCCGTGGAAGGCATGGCACGGCTGCTCGAACCGGGCCTCGGCTTCGAACAGCAAGAGGTGGAAGCCGGTGCGCAGCAGCACCTCGCGATCGTCGCCGTGTTCGAGGGCGACGGTGGAGTGCATGGTGCCGTCGCA
>JAYSLK010000439.1:0-21176 GCA_043725585.1 Actinomycetota bacterium | reverse complement strand
TCGCCGCGGTGATGCACGGACCGCAGGACGCGACGATGCTCGTGCTCGACGCGCCGCCCGGACCCGACAACGATCCGAGCTCGTGGTACACCGCGGCCGATGCGCTCGCCGACGCAGCGGACGAGACGGGCCGACGCGCAGTGGTCGTGGCCACGATGGCCGAATGCGTGAACGGCCCCTTCCGCGAGCACCTCGCGACACGAGGTCTCACGGCTCTGCTCGGGCTGGGTGAGGCGCTCACTGCGCTCGATGCCGCCAGCGTCGCCCCGCCCGAGCACGTCGAGCAGCATGCGCCGGCGCACGTGCCCGGCGAGACGCGCATCGTCGACGAGGCCACCGCGAAGGCACGCCTCCGCACCCTCGGCGTGCCCGTTCCCGATGGTGAGGTCGTGCCGCGCCGCGAGGTGCTCGCTGCCGCAGAACGGGTCGGCTATCCGATCACACTGAAGGGTCTCGGTCTGGTCCACAAGAGCGAGGCCGGTGCTGTGAAGGTCGGCCTTCGCGACGCGACGGCCGTCGCCGATGCGCTCGTCGCGATGCCGACGACGGGCGCCGGATGCCTCGTGGAACGCACGGTCACCGATGTCGTCGCCGAGGTGCTGGTGGCCGTGCGTCGAGATGCCCCTGTGGGTTGGCTGGTGACACTCGGCTTCGGCGGTGTGATGACCGAGTTGTGGGGCGATGTCGTCCACCTCCTTGCGCCGGTGAGCCACGACGACGTCGTCGTCGCCCTCGATCGCCTGAAGAGCGCTCCCCTGTTGCACGGCTTCCGCGGCCGACCCGCGGCCGATGTGCAGTCGCTCGCCTCGCTGGTCGTCACCCTCGTCGACTCGATCGTGGGGACCAACGTGGTCGAGGTCGAGCTCAACCCCGTGCTCGTCGGCCGCGATGGATCGGTCGCCGTCGACGCACTCTGGATCGAGGAGATCTGATGTCCGAACGAGCCGTTTCCGACGGTTTCCACGTCTCCGCCGCAGACGGCATCGCGGTGCTCACCATCGATCGACCGAAGGCGAACGCGATCGACGCCGCCACCAGCATCGCGATGGGCCAGGCGTTCCTCGCCTTCGAGACCGACCCGACCGTCCGGGTGGTGATCGTCACGGGCGCCGGTGAGCGGTTCTTCTCCGCAGGATGGGACCTGTCGGCCGCAGGCGACGGCGAGGCATTCGACAGCGACTACGGCGTCGGGGGGTTCGGCGGGTTCGTCGACCTTCCGAACCGCACGGTCCCGGTGATCGCTGCCGTGAACGGGATGGCCGTGGGCGGCGGGTTCGAGATCGCCATGGCCGCCGACATGATCGTGGCCGCCGAGGACGCCCAGTTCTTCCTGCCCGAGGCGTCGATCGGCATCCTTCCCGATGCCGGCAGCGTGCGCCTTCCGAAGCTGTTGCCACGGCACATCGCACGCGAGGTGCTGTACGGCGGCCGGCGACTGAGCGGCGCCGATGCCGAGCGCTTCGGACTCGTCAATCGCGTCGCGCCCGTTGGCGAGCTGATGACCACAGCCATCCAGCTGGCCCAGCGCGTGCTGGCATCGGCACCATTGAGCGTGGCTGCGATCATGGACATCGAACGCCGCACGGTGGGCCTCGACCCCATCGCGGCGATGGCCGAGATCCGCACATTCGACAGCTATCGCCGGGCGATCGACAGCGAGGATGCCATCGAAGGCGCCGCTGCCTTCGCCGAACGCCGATCCCCCTTCTGGAGAGGTCGCTGACCTCCAGTCCGTGAGCGGCGCCCGCACGGGGTGCGGGTGCGGCTCACGAGCAACCATCACCCGTGGACGAGTTGGTCAGTTGTACTGGCCCTCGCCGAAGATGTCGGAGCGGCGGTCGCGGATGGGGGCGACGTCGCGGGCCAGTCGAGCGAGGTTGTCGACGTAGCGCTCGCCATCGGCGTCGCTGTGGCTGACGCAGAGCGTCCACGACTCGCTCTTGCCCCACGGCGGCAGGAACACCCCGCCATTGTGCTGGTAGAGGAAGTGGCAGTGGCTGATCGCGAGATCGATGTCGAGGAACTCGCGGTAGTTCGTGCACGGCGTCCCGTGGAACACCACCGAGCCCTTGAATCCGTACACGGCTCCGGAGGCGGGTTGGCCATGCTGACCCAAGGCGGCGAGCGAGCCCTCGAGCATCTGCCGCCCGAGCTGTTCGGCGCGAACGTACGACTCGGGGGTGAGCACCTCGGTCAGCACCGCTCGAGCGGCGGCCATCGTGAGCGGATTGCCGTTGAACGTTCCCACCTGGTCGTAGCGACCGTCGGTGATCGCCTGCATCACCTCGGCCGTGCCGCCGATCGCGCCACATGGCACGCCACCACCGAGCGCCTTCGCGAGACACACCATGTCGGGCAGCACGCCGTACAGGGCGGTCACGCCACCTGGGTGCACCACCATGCCGGTCTTCACCTCGTCGAATGCGACCAGGCCGCCGTGCGCGTGGACGAGTTCGAGAACTCCCTGCAGGTAGCCGGGGGCAGGCGGGATGATGCCCGCGTTCATCATCATCGGCTCGAGGATCATGCCCGCGACCTGACCATGGTGTGCGTCGAGCGTGCGCTGCAATGCTCCGAGGTCGTTGAACGGCACGATGCGAACGAGATCGGCCATCTCCTGCGGGATGCCCGAACCGGGCACCCGGAACGGCTCGTCGACGGGCCCGAGTTGAGCTGCACTGCGGAATGCCGAGATCATGAGCGCGTCGTGATGACCGTGGTACGTGCCCTCGATCTTGATCACCAACTTCCTGCCGGTGATCGCCCGCATCAGGTGGACGGCGTCCATCGTGGCCTCGGTGCCCGAGTTCGTGTATCGCCACATCGGAAGCCCGAACCGCTCCGCGAGTGCCTGGCCCACCACGATCGTGTCCTCTGTCGGCTGGGCGAAGTGGGTGCCGAGTTGCACTCGTCGTTGCACCGCGTCGACCACTGCGGGATGAGCATGGCCGACGACGTTCACGCCATAGCCCCCGTGCATGTCGACGTACTCGGTGCCGTCGGCATCCCACACATGCCCCCCGAGGCCTCGATCGACCCACACGGGCACCGGTCGCGAACTGGCCCAGCTCGATGCGACGCCGCCGGGCATCACCTCGCTCGCCCGTTGCCACAGCTCGGCCGACCGGCCCGTTCGAGCCAGGAATGAGGCCTCCTCGCGCTCGATCAGACCGTCGAGTGTGGTGATCGGGGCTTCGGTGCTGGACATGTGGTTCTCCCGGGTCGCCGAGTGCGAGATACTGAGCACTTGTCCAACAAAGGTAGCACACGAGACCGATCTCTCATCGCGACTCCGCACCTCGACTCGACCGATGTCGACAGGGATGCGCTGTCGCTGTGGTCGGTCGGCGTCGGCGTCGGCGTATGGGAAGGCTTCGTGTTCGTCACCGTGGCGAAGGATCCGACGCTTTCCCGAACGCGTTCTTCGACGTCACCGGTACCAGTGCGATCGTCACGACCATGTATCCGAAGGGACCCGATCACACGACGGTCGTCACCGAGTACATGTTCGCTCCGGCGAGCATCGCAGCCGACGGCTTCGACCCGTCGGAGGTGGTCGATTTCAGCGAGCTCTTTGCGTCCGAGGATTTCGGCGTGTGCGAATGGGTTCAGCGAGGCGTTGCAACATCGCTTTTCAACGACCTGACGATCACGCCGTGCCGAGGAACAAGATGTCACCGGTGGGCGCCGGCGATCCCTCCTCGGGCTCGATGGTCACTCCCCACGCGTCGGGGACGGAGTCGATGTCGACCACGGCTCGGAGTCGGCCGTCGCCCGCCGACTGCAGCACCTGCATCGGTTGCGGCACTTCATCGGCGATCAACCACAACTCGTAGGCCGATCCGTTCGGGGCGGGGGGCAGACCATCGGCGATCAGCACCGCTGATCCGTCGCTCGACGACCACGCCACCTTCACCGTGCCCGAGCCCGCGCCGGCGCCCGGCACGAGCGTGAGCAACCTCGAATCGGGCTCCGCCATCACGTCGGCCAGTGCACGCGCAGACGCTGGCTGGTCATCACCGTTGCGGAGCACCACGGCGGTGGCGACGAACAGCGCGATCGCAGCCGCCGCAACGAGCACGCCTTCGATGATGCGTTGGCGGTGGCGCCGTCGCTCGGCCAGGTCGGCCACCCTGTCGGGCAGGAGCGGCGACAGCTGACGGGTGTGCGCGATCTCGGCCATCACCCGCGACTTCATCGACGCGGGCGGGTCGGCCGACTGGGCGGCCGCCACCTGTGTCAGGGTGGAACGGAACGCCAGCACATCGGCATGGCACACCTCGCACGACGGGTAGTGGGCCTCGAAGGCCATTCGTTCGCGTTCGTCGAGCGCGTCGAGCGCATAGGCGGCGCCCAGGTGGTGGACGTCGATGTCATTGCTGCTCACTGGGTGCCTCCGAGCTCGTCGCGCAGCCTGATCATGCCATCGCGAATCCGGGTCTTCACGGTGCCCTCGGCGACATCGAGAAGTACCGCAACCTCCCGATAGGTGTGTCCGCCGAAGTACGCGAGTTCGAGAGCCTCGCGTTGCAGCGGCGACAGTTGTTCCAGCGCGTGACGAACCCGCGCTCCATCGAGTGTCGTCTCCATGCGAGCGACCACGTCGTCATGATCTCGGACCACATTCGACACCTCGCGCGCCACGCGGTTCCGGGACGACTGCTCCGAGCGCACCCGGTCGACGGCACGGCGATGCGCCATCGTGGCCGCCCACGAGGTGACGCTGCCCTTGGTTCCGTCGTACCGTGCGGCCAGGCGCCACAGCTCGACGAACACCTCTTGCGCGACCTCCTCGCTCTGCGATGGGTCGCGCACCACCTTCAGCGCCACGCCGTACACGACCGGAGCGAGGCGGTCGTACAGTTCGGCAAACGCTGTCTCATCACCCCGACCCGCGCGACGGAGCATGACGCCGAGGGGATCGGTCCCTTCCGCGACGACGACCTCGGCGCGCTCGAACCTCAAGACGCCCACATCGATGCCCGATCCGGATCTGCGATCGACGTGGTGCGTTGCACGCCGGCGGCCGAAGAGTGCAGGGGCACCCGATGCGCAACGAGGAAGGCCCGTGACATGACTACCGTTCGAAACTGCAGGCCCGACGGATTGGTCGAGCCGCCGACTCGCTCCGAGACGACCGAACCGGAAGTGCCCGGGCTCCGAAACAGCGCTGCGACACGACCACCGCCGCTGCGCAATCCGGCAACCGAAGAGCCGTCGGAAGAGGCGGACCACCTCGACGGCGGGCACTCGCCACGAAACGCTGTCGCCGCCCTCGATCGGTTCCGGACCGACGCTCATGTCTCTTCGGATCGGCATCGACACCATCTTGACGTTCTCCAGCCCAGCCGGCGGTGTCATTGCGTTCGGCAACCGGGCTACAAACAGTCTCTGCACGGCCCCGCGAAGACCACGCCCGATGCCGATCGGCTCACCGGCTGGTCGGCATCGGCGCGCTGACTACGGTGTCGGCGTGCACACGGCTGACATCGAGTACCACTTCGACGGCAAGCGCTTCGTCGGTCATCTTGCGCTGCCCGACGGCGAAGATCGGCGTCCTGCCGTGCTTCTGTGCCACGAGGGCCCCGGCCTCGACGACAACGTGAAGTCGATGGCGATCCGCCTGGCCGATCTCGGGTTCGTCGCG
Source organism: Actinomycetota bacterium (assembly GCA_043725585.1). Taxonomy (GTDB): domain Bacteria; phylum Actinomycetota; class Acidimicrobiia; order Acidimicrobiales; family Ilumatobacteraceae; genus VFMC01. Next base: position 15,529 of record JAYSLK010000439.1, on the reverse strand, counting down.
TTCGCTCTCGACTATCACGGCAACGGTCAGCCACTCGAGCTGTCGGAGATCCGCGAACGACTGGGGCCACTGCGCGACTCGGCCGAGCTCACCAGAGAGCTCGGGCTCGCCGGTCTGCACGTCCTGCTCGCCGAGCCGAGGGTGGATGCATCTCGCGTCGCTGCAATCGGGTTCTGCTTCGGCGGCACGATGGCGCTCGAGCTCGCCCGCGCCGGCACGGATCTGCGGGCCGTCGTCGGCTTCCACAGCGGACTGAGCACCTCCCGCCCGGATGACGCCGCGGCGATCACCGCAGCGGTCCTGGTGTGCATAGGAGCCGACGACCCCATGATCCCGCCCGAACAGCGCGCCTCTTTCGAGCTCGAGATGCGATCGGGAGGTGTCGACTGGCGGATGCATCTCTACGGCGGCGCCGTCCACAGCTTCACCAACCCGAACGCGGCGCGATTCGGCAGCCCTGCGGCGGCGTACCACGAACTCACGGCCAGCCGCTCGTGGCGAGCGATGCTCGAACTGTTCGACGAGGTCATGCCTCGATGACGTGGCAGCGCCTCGCGATGGCCGATCTTCCCGTGCCGCAATCGACCGACAGCTTCATCCTTCGTCCGTTGGCGCCCGAGCACAACGAACGAGATCACGCCGCATGGATGTCGAGCATCGAACACATCCGCGCCACGCCCGGGTTCGGGGACGGCACATGGGGTCCCGATCCGTGGCCGTTCGAGATGACCTCCGACCAGAACCTCGGCGACCTCGTGATGCACTGGGACGAGTTCATCGCCGGCGACGCATTCGCCTACACCGTGCTCGATCCGACCACCGACGACGTGATCGGCTGCGTGTACATCGACCCCGACATCACCGACGAAGCGGATGCACAAGTGCGTTCATGGGTGCGGTCGTCGAGCGCTGCGCTCGACAGCGCGCTCGTTCACGCCGTCGATGACTGGCTCCGGTCGGCGTGGCCGTTCGACAGCGTGCGCTGGCCCGGGCGAATCATCTCACGCTGACGGTCACGTTCGTTCCGTCAGCGATCGGCGATCACCTGCCCATCGACACGCCTCCGAGTGGAACCAGCTGCTCGGCGAACGCGTCGACCGTCGCCTCGTGGGCGCCGATCACCGCCACCACCCACCTCCCGAGCACCACAACACGACCGGCGCCCGCCTCGATCACATCGGCGGCAGCGACCCCGGCCGCGGCGTCACGCCATGCCTTCGTGGCGTACTCGCGCAACACCACGTCGAACGTCGACACCCCATCGGCGCAGCCGGCCTCGTTCAGCGCCACCCGAAAGCCGAACACGAAGCCGTTCACCGTCTCGTCGGGCAACGACGCGACGGCACACATGCCGTACTGCTCGGCGGAGATCAGATCGAAGATCTCGGCATACCGGCGGGGAACGAACTCCGCGGTGATCTCGGGGTTCTCCTGGCCGCCCGCGACAGCGATCGTCGCGTCGTAGGGCCAGGGGCAACCCAAGTCGAGCAAACCGTCGGCTGCGAACGGATCGAACATCATCATCGTGTTGTGATAGGCGACAGGATCGCACCCTTCGAGCACCTGCTCGCCGCCATGTCCATCATGTCCGTCATGTCCGGCGCCCGCTGCCGTCACCTCGCCGTCGCCATCGGAGTCGCGCAGCGCCCAGATCGCGAAGACGCCTGCCGCCACCAAGCACGACACCACGACCGTCACCGTGAGCCCGAGTCCTCGGCGAGCAGCGCGCGGCGACGGGACAGGGTCGACAGGGCCGGCCTGTCGATCGGGAGACGGCGGTTGATCAGACACGATGGCGACATTCTCCCATGGGGGGCTACGACGAAGGTGGCAGCCGTCAAGCAGGTCGAGCCCGGTCTTGACGCAATCTTGACCTGAAGAGGTGGCGCGGCCGCGCCGCGCGTCGGACGGTGAGGATCACTTATGCGTATCGAAGGCATCTCCGAAGGGTCGGCATCTCAGCTGGCCGGCCATGCCTTCGAGCACCACGTACCCGTTCGAACGCCGCTTCAGCAGCGAGCCTCGCGGCCGGCTCCGAGCAGCACCCCCACCGACGCGACGGGGGGCGTTGTGATCGACACTCACGACAGTGCGGCCGAGTCGGCGCCGCGCCATGAGGTCGAGTACACCCGTCGGCACCGCGTCATCGCTGTCGGGAGCGAGCAGAAGGGAGTGATCGATCGCAACGACGACGGGATGATCGATCTGCGGGACCTCCCGTTCGACTACTTCCAGATCGCCCGGCAGATGAACCGCGTCCCCGTCGCCCGACGACCACCCGATCCCGAGGCCTGAACGTCGAATCGACGCGGCGCGGGAATCGAGAACGGCTCCATCGACAAGACGAGACCCTGAGTGTCCAGCTGTGTCAGAGTCTTGGTTCATGGGGGCACCCGACACGACCGGAAGCGGGCACGACGAGGCGCCAGAACGGAGCGGAGTGGGCGCGACGACGGTCGATTCCCTCCTCGGCGCGATCCCATTCGGCGTGTCGGTGTGGACGGCGATACGCGACAAGGACGGTGCAATCACCGACTTCGAGTGCTGCGCCGCCAACGGACGCGTCACCCGGTACGTCGCCGTCCCCCTCGACGGCGCCCAGACCGTCATCGGACAGCGCTTTCTTCGGCTGTTCGACACCGACCTCGGCAGGACGATGTTCGATCGAGTCTGCCGAGTGGTCGACACCGGAGAGGTCGACACCGTTGAACGCGAGGCGGTGCGGTTCCCTGGTGTCTGGTTCGAGAACATCGCAGCCCGCCTCGGCGATGGCTTCGTGAATCTGATCCGCGATATCACCGAACGGCACTCCATGACTGCCACCTTGGAGGAAAGCGAACGTCGCCTGCGCCTGGCCGAGCAACGGGCGAAGGAGACCGATCGGCAGTATCGGCTGGTGGTCGACCATGTCGGCGATGTGGTGATCACGTTGCGACACGGCCTCATCGAGTGGGTGTCGCCGTCGCTCGAGCGGTTGGCGGGTTGGAATCCCGAGGAAGTCATCGGCCGCGATTCGATGGAGTTCGTCCATCCAGACGACCTCGTGTTGGCAGGCGAAGTCGAATGGACGGCCCGACAATCGATGAGACTCCGACTTCGCGTCCGCCACAAGGACAGCCGGTGGTTCTGGGTCGACCTGATCGGCCGGATCGCCGGCCCAGACGACGAGGACACACATCCGCTCGTCCTCACCGTCATCGATGCTCGCGCCGAGGTAGCAGCGCTCGAGGCTCTCGAACGCGCTCGGCACGAACGGGAACGACTCGACGAGCAGATCAGGGAGTCTGCGCGCCTCGAGAGCCTGTCACAACTCGCCGGCGGCATCGCTCACGACTTCAACAACCTCCTCGTGGGGGTGCTCGGCAACGCCGAACTCGCGCTCGAGGATCTGTCTCCGACCTCGCCGATTCGTGGCCGGCTGGAATCCCTCTCCGCAGCTGCGTCGCACGCCGCGGGGCTGACCCGTCAACTGCTCGACTTCACCGGTCGCCAGCCCCGCGAACGGATTGCGCTCGAAATGCGTCCCCTGATCTCCGACACGGTGGATCTGGTGCGTTCGATGACCTCCCGAACGATCACCATCGTCCCCGTGCTCGAGTCCGACGCACATCGGCATCTCGGCGTTCTCGGCGACCGCAGCCAACTCCAGCAGGTGGTGATGAACCTGCTGATGAACGCCCACGAAGCGACCGAACAGGGCAATGGCGTGATCCAGGTGAAGACCAGCGCGGTGATGATCGACGACGAGGCTGCAGATCTCGGTGTGACACGTGGACAGTACGTTTCGCTCGAGATCTCCGACAACGGGCGCGGCATCCCCCCGGAGCACCATCGCCGCATCTTCGATCCGTTCTTCAGCACCCGAACAGACGGGCGCGGTCTCGGGCTGGCGGTCGTGAGCGGCATCATCCGTTCTCACCAAGGTGCGGTTGTCGTGCGCAGCGACGTCGGGCAGGGCACGGTGTTCACCGTCTTGCTGCCCGCGGTGGACGCCCCCGTGCAGGCCCAGGTCCCGCGACCGGCCTTTCGGCTCAATCGCCAACCGACGGTGCTCGTGGTCGACGACGACGAGTTGGTGCGCGACATCACCAGCGACATCCTCCGTCGGGCGGGCTTCCAGGTGGTGACGGTCGGCCTCGGCCGCGAAGCGATCAGCGTGTTCGCCCAACGTCACGCCTCCATCGATTGCGTCGTGCTCGACTTGAGATTGCCCGATCTGTCCGGTGACGAAGTGCTGATGGTGTTGCGGGCTGTCGAGCCGAGCATCGCCGTCGTGATCATGAGCGGATACTCCGCGGCCGACCGGGTCCAGGACGAGGCAAACCTCACGGCCAGCGACTTCGTGCAGAAGCCGTTCCGGCCAGAGACGCTCGTCACCAGCGTGCGCAACTCGCTTCGTCAGACGCCGTTCGGCAATGGCCGGGAGCAGCGCTACGACAAGCCCGACACCTTGAGTTGATCTCCTCACCGCACCGGTGAACACCCAGGTCGGTCAGGCGGCGGGCTCGTTGAGCTCGACGAGGTTGCCCGATGGGTCGTTCAGGAACGCCTGACGACCGGGCCCAACCGGTTTCGGATCGCTGACGGTCACGCCATGGGAGCGGATCTCTTCGACCGCCGCATCCAGGTCGCCGACGCACATGGCGAAGTGCTGGCCCTTCTGGCTGGGCACGTCGATCTCCAGCAGATGCACCTGCTGATCACCGAGGTCGAGCCAGGCACCGCGGAACGAGAAATCGGGGCGGTCGGAGCGCTCCACCAGCCCGAGCACCTTCGTGTAGAAGTCGATCGCCGCGGCTGTGTCGGTGACGTTGATCGACACGTGATGAATCCCGAGCACCTGCATCTCCTCAGTCTCACACGTTCACCCCGCGCCGGTCCGCCCGTAGCCTGGCTCCGATGAGCACTCGAGCAGGCCAGGCCGCGACCAGGGCGCTTCGATCGGCCGTTGGCTTCGCAGCGGCCAGGATCGCCTCGAGCGACCGGCTGATGAGCGTCATGTACGACCTGATGAACGAGACCAACTTTGCCGGGCTCGCCGAGCACGAGGAGATGCTCAGCGACTCGGTCCGCGTCGACGCATACCACCGCGGCATCCGGCGCAACGTGCAAGCGGGCGATGTGGTGGTCGACCTCGGCACCGGCACGGGACTGCTCGCCTTCATGGCCAGCCGCGCCGGGGCGAAGAAGGTGTACGCCGTCGAGCACTCCGACTTCATCGACGTCGCTCGCGAGATCGCCCGCCGCAACGGGTTCACCAACATCGAGTTCGTGAAGGCGAACAGCCGCGAGTTCAGGCCGCCCGAGAAGGTCGATGTCGTCCTCCACGAGCAGATGGGTGATGAGCTGTTCAACGAGAACCTGCTCCAGAACCTGCTCGACGTGCGCGATCGATTCCTGCGCCCGCACGGCCGAATCCTGCCGGCCAAGTTCCGGCTGTTCGTCGAGCCGGTCACCGTGCACGAATCGAGGCGTGTCCGCCGATTCTGGAACATCGACCTGCCCGACGGCATCGATCTCGCACCGATGCGCGAGTCGCCCATCATCGCTCGCTACGACACCGGTCGGAACGAACAGACGTGGCTCACGCGGGGTGCGGTGGCGGCCACTGTCGCCACCCCGACGCCGATCCTGGAGTTCGACCTCGACACGCTCGAGAGCGTCGATGCGCTCGCGACCGACTTCGTCATCGAGCGCACGGCGTCGGCCGACATGATCGTGGACGGCACGTGCATCTGGTTCGAGGCGGTGTTCGACGACGACATCGTGCTGTCCACCTCTCCGCTCGGCCCAGTCACCAGTTGGGGCAACCGCATGTACCGCCTCGATCAGGAGATCGCCAAGGGCGAGCAGCTCCGCCTCAATGTCCACATGGGTCGACTCGTCGATCCCGACACGTGGATCGTGATGCCGCTGTAGTCGTTCGTATCCACATGACGAGATTCGAACTCGCCACCCACACCGACGACACGCGGTCGCTCCGGACCGAGCCGGACGGTCCCAGACCGCCGGACACCGAGGTACTCATCGGCGGGACATCTGCTTGCCGCGGTGGACGTATCCGGGCCGGCGTCGATTTCCCGCGGAAAGTCAGGTGTGGTGTTGTCAGCTTCCGAGGACGGTGGCGACGATGTAGGGCAGGTCCATACCTGCGAACCAACATGGTCGCAACGCCGCTGTCCTCAGCATGCGAGATCGAGGCAGAGGTCGATCAACGTCTCGGTCGTGTGGTGTCGATCCGCGAGCTCTGTACTCAGCGAGATGTGCCGCGCCAGGGAGAGATGGGCGTACGCAGCGATCGCGGCACGATGGCCATGCCCCGCCAGATCGCAATATCGGTCCGCCATGATCGACACTGCCGGCTCCATCGAGGGCGGGTCGCCGTGCACCCGACTCGCATGCTCGCGGAGGTGGGCGATGAAGTTGCCGACGTCGAGAGCAGGGTCGGCAGAGCAATAGAGGTCGAAATCGATGACGGTCACCTGGTCAGGGGCGAGCAGCAGCTGATCGTGGTAGTAGTCGCGATGGACACCGCAGGTTGGGCGTCGGAGGAGGTCTCGGTGGGCGCGACGCTCGGCCGCCCGCAGTACTCGATCGAGCGACGCGCCAAGCTCCGGGCGGCGGGCGGCGAGGGATGTGAAACGGTTGGCGAGGATGGACAACTCGTCGCTCACCGAGTGGTGACGCCAGGTGGCCACTCCAGCGATGTGCACGCGGTGGGCCGCTTCCGCCGCAGCGTAGGCCAGACGACAAGGATCGAGGTCGAGCACAACATGGCCCGGCTGTCCCTGCGCCTCCCGCTGCACCCACACCTCGATGTCTTCGAACAGGGCGAATGGCGTCGCGACCGCCACGGGTGATCCTTCGCCGAACCCTGCTGCCTGGAACTGCCGCATCAGATCGAAGGGTCTCGACGCACGATGACCCACACGCACCTTGGCAAACAGTGCGCCCTCGTCGGTCACCAACCGGATCACCGCTCGGCGGCCAGGCTTGATGCGTACGACGAGCGCGGCGTGCACGGCCATTCCCAGACGATCGGCCATCACATCACGATCGACGAGCACCTCGACCACGCCCATCAGACGGCTCGTCTCTGACGTCGATGCTCGAACGGGCACGACGCTCATCTCGGCACCTCGACCTGCGAGAGACGAGCCCGCGACATCGCGACGGCGACATTCTGATCCCAGGTGTACCGATCATGCACGAGCGCCGCCCCAGCCGTCGCAATCTCCCGTGCGCAGCCAGGGTCGATGATCAATTGCATGCAAGCGTCGACGGCTGAAGAGACATCGCCCGCGGGGGTCAGAACGGCATGCACCCCCGACTGCAGAGTCGAGGCGATCTGCCCAACTGAACTGGCGACCACCGGCACTCCGCACCCGAGATACTCGAACAGCTTCAACGGCGAGAAGTAGAAGTCGTGAGTGAGGTCGGGATACGGCGCGAGCGCGATGTCGAACGACGAGATCAGGTCAGGGATGTCGTCATGGTCGACAGGGCCGAGCAGCACAGTGCGGTCGGCGACACCCAATCGTTGTGCTTCGGACTCGATCTCTGCGCGGGCTGGTCCATCGCCGGCGATCACGAGGCGAACATCGGCTCCGCGGTCCCGAAGGCCCTCCAGGATCGCCGGCAGCAACGGGGCGCCGTGCCAGGCCCGAAGACCGCCGACGAAGCCGATGATCAGGCCGTCGGGAATGCCCAATCGCCGACGTCGCTCCGCGTTGACCCGATGCGGACGAAATCGCAATGGGTCGATGCCGTTCGGGCAGACGACAACCCGGTCAGGATCGACACCAAGGCGAACGACATGGTCGACGAGCGCCTGCGAAACCACGAGAACGGCTGTCGCGGCCCGGACGACTTCACCTTCGACGTGCCTGGCGAACTCCCCGAGCGCCCCATTCCGATAGCGATCATGCTCGTCGGCGAGAGGGCTGTTCACCTCCACCACGAGGGGGCGCCCCGTCGCCGCAGCCAGTGCAACGCCCGCCGTCGACAGCAGCGACAGTCGCACGTAGATGAGGTCTGGGGGATCGTCCTGATATCGGGCCGAGAGCGCGGCGTTGAGATCTGCGTCGTACAGCACCCGGCGGACGTCCTTCGCCAGCGACGACTGGATGCCACGACCGGACACGAACTCGTCGATCCCGGCGCGAGTCCGCTGAATCTCATCGCTGACCGGGCAACGAACGACAGTGGCGGCCGCGGGCACCGGGACAGCACCAGGCTTCACGAGCCTCGGGGCGACCAGGTCGACGTCATGGTCCGCTCGAGCGAACGCAGCGATCATCTCGCGGACATGTAGCGAAGCGCCCTTTCGACCGAGCACATCGATACCCGTGTCGGGACAGATGTAGAGCACCTTCACGCTGCGACCCGCGATTCCATCGCAAGACCGAGTTCGTGGAGCATCCGTTCGAGCTCGTCCTCCCATCCCGCGTCCCGCACGCGAGAGCGCCGAGCGGCGCGGCGCAGCAGGTTGAAGATCCGGTAGTCGGCAAGCCGGAACTCGAATTTGTCATCCTGCGGGGTACTGACCGCTTCGCGATAGCCGAGCATGAATGCGTCGCTCAACGAGAGGCAGTGGTGGTGCGTCTCGAGATAGGTGAGGAAGTAGGCAACGTCGAACGCCGGGTCACCATTGGCTGCATCGTCCCAGTCGACCACGCCCACGCCGTCCCTGGCGATCAGCACTTGGCGGAGATGAAAGTCGCGGTGCACGCGGGTCACGTGGCTCGGGATCTCGACGCTGAGAAGCAGCTCGACGGCCTGACCGATCAACTTCGCATGCCGCGGGAGTTCTCGCGCGAGGTCTGTCGGCGCAGGTCGAACGAGGGAGGCCACGTCGTCGGTCACGGTTGCCGTGACGGCTCCCTCGTCGGCTCCCAGGGAATGGAGCTCGGCGAGCGCTCTGCCGATCTGCGTCGCATCGTTCAGCGATGGGACGTGGTGGGCGGCGCGTGCCGGCAGCAACGACGTCACCACGATGTCGGCTTCCACGTCGACGAAGTACGGCTCAGCTATCTTGAGCACCTGGCACGCCCTCGTCGCAGTCCAGAGCCGCTGCAGCTGCGCATACCGAAAGCGAGAGCGACCGTCCGCAGCGGCCTTCGCCACCAGACGCTCACCTTCGCTCTCGAGATCGAGCACCCGGCACTCCCCCGGCCGATCGGCAAGGGTGTGCACGGCCCGAAATTGGCGCCCCCACCGGAGCGAGACGACCCCGATGATCTCTTCTTCGGTCGCCAACGAGAACTCTTCGAAAGCGTTCATCGGAGCACGACCGAGCCGGCCAGTTCGGCGATGATTGCCGCAGCCCGTTCGTTGCCGAGGTCGAGCACTCCGCCTGCCTGGCGCATGGCAACGAGCAGATCTCGGTTCGAGGCCAATGCCACGACACGTTCGGCGAACACCGTCGGTTCGATCGACGGATCCATCACGTCGACGCACCCCTGGCGTCGCAGGCGCTCCGCCCGCTCAGCTTGGTCGTCGAGCGCGCGTGCACTCGGGACGAGAACGGCTGGCACCTGAACGAGCTGGATCTCGCTCACGGTGTTGTAGCCGGCTTCGGCGATGACCAGATCCGAGGCCGCCATCAATTCGACCATCCGCCGCTCGGACTGCACGACCCGCGTGCACGGCAACGAAGCGAGCCGATCGATCATCGCCTGGTTGCGGTAGTTCGGGCCGAGCACGATCACGTGCTGCAAGCCCTCGATCTCCTCAGCGAGCAACGTGCTCGCCGCCGCGATCAGCTCGAAGAAACGATCGGCTTGGACTGTAAACCCACCACCTCCGACCGTCGATGCCAGCAGAAAGCCGGGATCCGGACATCGCTGCGAGCGGATCGACGCAACCGCTGCAGGATCTGGTCGTCTGGCGATCGTGCCGACAAAGGTGGTTCGGCTGAGCAGCTGCTCAGGCAGCGGAGGAGTGAAGTCCTCGCGACGGTGCGGAACGATGATGCGGTCGACCCTCTCCAAGAACGCACTCTGGTACAGGTCGATTGCCCCCTCATCCGCGCGGCGGCGGAGCACCAACGCGAAGCGGGCGTGATCGGGTGCGTTGCGGGTGGGTTCTGCGGGCACGACGGTGTCGTACACGACCACGTCGGGTGCAAGCGCACCCACAACCGCCGCCCACGGTGACTCGGCCTCGATGGTGGTCGTGAACTCAGGGTTCCACATGCCGGCGGGTGGCGCTGCCGCAAGGTGGAAGGCGAGCCGTGGCGCATCGCTGCGGGCGGCCAGAGCCTCACCGATGTTGGCAGAGCGCATCAGGTGGCCGAGCCCACGCCGGTTGCGGACCTGGAAGAGCACGCCGCTCATCGACAGAGCCTCAGCTGGTCGACGGCCTCGTCGATGATGCGCAGGGCGACGTCCGGCGAGTCGGCGAGCGCCGACCAGCTCTGTGCGATGCGCAGGAGTCCGCACGCTCGATGGAATCTCATCGCACGGTCGCTGATCGCCAGACCGCCATGCAGGCGGTAAAACGCTGCGAAGGCCTCGCCGATCGCCCAGTCACCCTGCCCTCCACCTTGCGCGATCGTCGCCCAGCACCACGCGCCGAGGTAGCCGACATCCCGGCCGGGGCCGGCCATCTGCAGCCGATCGAAGTCGATCAGCACGACTCGGTCATCGGCTTCGAGGACGTTTCGCGGTGAGAAGTCGCCGTGACTCACGACGAGCCGTTCCGCCGAGAGTCGCGTGGAGTTCACGTGACCGACCGCCCGGGCGAACGCCGGGCCCAGCGGCTTGGCAACCTCGGTCGCCTTGCGTTCCAGCGACCGAACCAGCCCAGACGCATTGCGCTTCCGGCCCACCTCGACACCTGAGCGATGGAGCCGCACGAGCAACTGAGCCACGTCGTCCAACAGTCGCTCGGTCGAGCCCAGGTCGCCGCGGGCGCCGATGGGCGAGCCGGACACGAATCCCATGGACAGTCTGGACTCCGCCAGGGTGATCGGCTCGGGCATGTGACGGTGCACGCGACCGAACGGACTGGCCCAAAGGTCGCACATGGCAGCGAAGATCGCAGCCGCGTCGGCGAGGAGATACGTCTTGACGACGACCGCTCCTCCAGCGGTCTGCTCGATCGAGACGGCCCGATCTCTGTGCCCCGCTCGGACGGTCATGTCGGCCTCGCCAGTGCACCACGGAAGATCGACCGAAGCTCACACGCAGATGTGAAGGGGTCGAACTCATCGGCAACGAGTTGGCGACCGTTGGCGCCCAGAAACGCTCTCAAACTGGGGTCGTGCCAAAGCTTCTCGATCGCGGTGGCCAAGGAGTCCACGTCGTCCTCGGGCACCAGGAGCCCGGTCTCGCCATGACGAACGACCTCGCCGATGCCGATGATGTCGGTCGACACGACGGCCAACCGATGCGCCATCGCCTCGACGATCACGGTGGGCAGGCCATCGCGATCACCATCTGCCCCGATGCGACACGGCAGGACGAACATCGATGCCTGCGCGTATGCCTCGGCAACCTGATCCGCTGGGAGCGACCCGAGGAACGTGACAATGTCGCCAACCCCGAGATCGACGGCCAACGCGCCGAGCGACTCGCGCAGCTCGCCTCCCCCCACGATCTCAAGAGTGAGCCCAGGGCAGCCCTGGACGACAAGCGCAACGGCACGCAGCAGCGCGTCGATCCCCTTCTTCTCAACGAGACGCGCGACGCAAAGCACGGGGCCTTGGCCGACAGGTGAACCTTCGGGGCCAACGACGACGGCGTTGCGGACGAGCGAGACAGGCACGGAGGGCAACAGTCCACGCAGATGATCGACGTTGAACGCAGACACCGTGACGACGTGGGCCGCCGCGCCGAGCCGCGCCGCTAGCCGTGGCGCGTGTTGGTCGCTGTAGATGTCCTTGGCATGTGCGGTGACCGTGAAGGGAACGCCAGACAACGACGACGCCATACGTGCAACGTCAGCCGCGGCCGTCGCGAAGTGAGCGTGGATCAGGTCGAAGCGCTGTGCGTGCACTCGATCGGCGACCAAGCCGGCCTGGAGGAACCTCCGAAGATCATGGCGACCCTCGACGACGGCTGTCCGCAGCCATCGAGCTGGATGGCGAACGAAACCTCGCACATGGGCACCGAGCACGGGCAGGCGCGACACCATGGGTCGACGGGGCAGGAACCGCACCTCTGCAGCGACCATCTCGACATCAGCGTGCCGGATCCCGCTGTCGTTCTGGCCAAGAGCATCGACACCCACCGTCACGCCGATCGACTCGAGTCCGATCAGCTCACGAACCACGAACGTCTGACTGAGCTGCGCGTACCGCTTCACGACGTACAACACCTTGAGGTTGGACGTGGTCATACCGCTGCCCTTCGGGGGGATGCGGACTCGCGCACTGTGCCATGGCCGTGGAGGAGCCGGTACCGACCGACGGTGCCGGCCAGGTCATCGTGCGTGCCATCCTGGGTGATACGACCCTTCTCGACCACGACGATGCGATCGGCCCGACGGATCGTCGTCAACCGGTGGGCGATGACGAGTGTCGTTCTGCCTTTGGGCAGCTGGCTCAGCGCCTCGACGATCGCCGATTCCGACTCGGTATCGAGCGCACTGGTCGGCTCGTCGAGAATGAGGATCGGCGCGTCGCGCATGATGGCACGAGCGATGGCGATCCGTTGGCGCTGGCCGCCCGACAGGTTGGCTCCGCGCTCACCGATCACCGTGTCGAGTCCATCGGGAAGACGCGATGCGAACTCGTCCACCAGAGCGAGGCGCGCAGCTCGCGCGACTGCGGCGTCCGTTGACCACGGTTGACCGAGTGCGATGTTCTCACGCAGCGTTCCGTGCAACAACACGCAGTCCTGCAACACCATCGACACCTGACTTCGGAGCGACTTCAACGTCAGGTGACGGACGTCGATGCCGTCGATCAGCACTTCACCGTTCGAGACGTCGATCAGCCGAGGGATCAGAGATGCGATCGTGCTCTTGCCTGCGCCGGTCGGGCCGACGAGCGCCACGGTTTCGCCTGCCTCGATGGTGAAGTCGATGGCATCGAGCACCGGTTCACGGCCGTAGCTGAACGACACCGAACGGAACTCCACTTTGCCGGTGAAGCGAGGAGCGAGACCGGCCCGGGGATGATCGGCGATGTCGGGCGCCTGATCGAGCACGTCGGAGAGGCGGCCGGCGGCAACCAGTCCCTTGCTCGTCACGCGACCGAGCTTCGAGAGCGCCTTCAAGGGCTTGTAGACCGAGCCCACATAGCTCACGAAGACCAGGAGCTCGCCGACCGACAGCGCTCCCGCCTCGACCCGACGCGCGCCGAACCACAGAACGGCGATCGTGGACAGCACCGCGGTCATGTCGACGAGCGGGCTGAATCGAGCCTGCTGGCGGATGGCGTCGATGCCGGCATCCAGGCTCTGGCGGTTGAGCACGCTGAACGACTCCTGCTGGTTCGCCTCGAGGGTGTAGGCCTGCACCAAGGGCATCGCAGAGAGCGTTTCGTTCGTGGCCGAAGCGACGTCCCCGCCGGCCTTCCTGGCTCGCTTCTCGGCCAGACGAAGCCGGCTTGTTGCTCGAAACACAACGAGGCCCAGAACCGGGGTGAGGGCCAGGGCCAAACCGGCGAACACCGGGTCGAGCGTGACCATCACCGTGGCCATGCCGACGAGGAGCATGGCATTCGGAACGAGGACCGCGAGCGACTGAACGACCATGTCTTGGGTGCGGTCGACATCGCCGGTCACCCGAGCTGTCAGATCGCCGACGCGGTTCTTGCCGTGGAACGACAGGGGCATGCGGTTGAGGTGAGCGAACACCGACTCGCGGATCCCGCCCGCCATCCGCAGACCGCACGACGACAGGATGCGTGTCGACCAGTAGTCGAGTGCCGCTGTGCTCGCGACGATGATCGCGAGCGCAACGCACGAGAGCGCGACGGTGTTTCCGGTCGACTGGCCGTCGATCAGGTCGTCGACGATCCACTTGAGCGGCCATGGTCTGGCAAGGTCGACGACCACCTCGAACGCGGCGAGTGATCCGCCGAGCGCGAGCGGCCCGCGGTAAGGACCGATGAAGGGGCGCAGCGAGCGCAACTCGCTCATCTCGACGCTGCGGCGGCCACGAGCCGGCTGAGGCGTTTCGCCGCTCGATGAGCTCCGTCCAAGCGAATGCCTGCACGCTCGCACGCACCCACGTCCAGCGTTCGAGGCCGGTCGAGAAGCCACCCGATCTCGCTGACATCGGCACCTTCGTCCACCACGTCTGCCAGACCGAGCGCCGAGAGCCGAGACGCTCGAATTGCTTGTTCGCGCCGTGGGCTTCGCCGCGGAACCAGGATCGGACGTATGCCAGCGGCGATGGCCTCGGCCGTCGAGTTGTACCCGGCCATCTGGATCACCGCCCCGGCCCGAGCGAAGAACGACGAACAGCCGTCGACGTTGCGGCTGAGAGCGAGTCGTCCGTGCACGTCGGGGCGGCGATCGAGCCACGCACCTGCGTAGGGGCCGGCCAGCACCGTCCCGCGCCACGGAGGTCGACGCGCGACGAGTGATGCACCGAGGTCGAACGTCGGTTCCCCATCGCCGCCGCCCCCGGCGGCGATGATCAACTCGAACTCGTCGCGCCGCACTCGGTGAGTCGGGGCGGTGGTGACCCAGCCGCAGTAGCGGGGCTTGAGAGGAAGGCCGTACTCGGCCATCTGGTCGCACAGGGATCGATCGCCGTACACGAAGATGGCCGAGAAGAGCTCGGCGACGCCAGCCCAGCCGTCGCCGGCGATCTCGGCGTGCACCCGATCTGCTTCATCGAGGACGTCACGCAGACCGAGCACGACGCTCGCACCTTGTCGAGCTGCTCGCTCGATCCCCGTGCGTAGTTCGCCGGCTGTCCCGAAGGGATGTCGATCGACGATGACGACGTCGGGACGCCCGTCGCGAACGAGCGAATCGAACGTTTCGGCACGTTGAGCGACGACCGAGTGGAACGGCATGTCGCCGTTGGCGTAGGACCCATCGCCTTCCTTCAACAGGGCCGGGACTCGAACGACGTCGAATCCGCGGTTCGCCAGCCACTTCGGCTCAGCAGCCACCCCGGTGAAGATCGTGACGCGACTTTCGGGCTCACGCTCGAGGAGAGCGTTCCCGATGAGCATGCTGCGTCGTACATGGCCGAGGCCGAAGCCGTCGTGCGACGTGAGGAGGTAGTGAGGCACGACGTCAGTGTTCTCAAACCGGCGTGCACCGGGCCATGGGACCTTGGTCGTAGACCATGGTCGCACCAGTACCTGAGTCGCTCCGAGGACCTTCGGCTACGCCCAACTCCCGGCCAGGTTCACGATCCCTGCAGGTGGCAAGCGAATCGCCGACTTCGACAGCACGGGCGCCGTCGACCACTTCCCCGTCAGCGAGTTCAGTCTCCGAGGTGGACCTTCACGTCGTCGTACTCCGTTGCCATCGAACCTGTTCACGCGGATGACGGGCGAGGGCACGGGGTCTGTCCCGTGGCGACCGGCGACCACCTTCGCCCGTGCGGCAATTGAGTC
>JAYSLK010000438.1:0-2809 GCA_043725585.1 Actinomycetota bacterium | reverse complement strand
TGCGGCAGACGGTTTCTCACCCGGCACCGAGATCACCGGGATCTGCATCGAGTACGGCACCGTCGACGGGATCACCGTGCTCCAGTCGCTGCGCGCCGACGCCGTCCTGCACGCGCACGGCGAACCGAGCGCACCCGACGCACTCGCCATTCGCGAGCAGGTACGAGACGCCTTCCTCGATGACGACCCCGCATGGCTGCAGGCGTGCTGGCCCACGTATCACTCCGTGGTGACGGCCGCGATCGAACACCTCGACTGACCACCAAGACGTCCGTTCGCTCCGTTCGCACTGTTCCGCCGCGCGACGATCGCGACGCACACACGACCGGGCTGATCGGCGAGCGCTGAACGACGCCGCCACACAAGACTGCACGAGTGCGACTCGACGACGACATCCAGGCCTATCTCCAACGGCTGCAGGTCGAAGCCGAGCCGCCGTCGGCAGCTGCGCTCGTTCGACTCCACCATGCCCAACTCGAACGGATTCCCTACGAGACGACCTGGATCCACCTCGGTGAACGATGGACGATCGATCTCGAGGAGTCCGTGCACCGAGTCGCCACACGTGGCCGAGGCGGATACTGCTTCCACGTGAACGGTGCCTTCAGCGTGCTGCTGCGGTCGCTGGGCTACGACGTCACCCTCCACGCCGGTGGGGTCCACGGCCCTGAGGGACCCACGCCCGACGCGATCGAGAACCACTTGGTGCTCCTCGTGCACGGGCTGCCGACCGATGGTCACCCCGAGGGGACGTGGTACGTCGACGCCGGGCTCGGTGACGCGATCCACGGTCCCCTGCCGTTGTCCCCAGGCGCTCACCGACATGGTCCGTTCGAGTTCCACCTCGCTCGGACCGACCTCGGCTTCGCCGACTGGTCACTTCGGCATCACCACCTCGGTTCGTTCACCGGCATGGTGTTCGAACGAATGCCCACCACCATCGACCGATTCGCGGCGCGCAACGTGGAGTTGTTCGACGTCGCCGGAGTCGGTGTTCGTCAAGACCCTCACCGTGCAACGGCGGGATGCGGCTGGCGTCGACGTCGTCCGTGGTCAGGTTCTGAGCCGGGTGGCCGAGACGGCGACCGCAGGGCGCACGCTCGACACCCAGACAGAATGGTTCGACGTACTGGCTGACGTCTTCGACCTCACGCTCGACGACGTTGACGCTGCCGCGCGTGCTCACCTGTGGCAACGGGTGCACACGACCCACCAGGCCTGGCTCGCATCTCAACAGTGATGGGCAGCGTTCTGGTCGCGAGCCGTTGCGCTGACCACTGGGATGCGCGACCAGAACCGATGAAAGTCGGAACCAGACGGTTCAGCGACGGTCGCCGAGGCGCGGTCCGCCGAAGATCGCGACGGTCTGGCGCAGCGGCACCAGATCACGGCGAGGCGCCCGGCGAGACGCGTCGGCCTCGGCAAGCGACAGGTGCTCGCGGAGCTCGGCGTTCTCGGCACGAAGGTGCTCGACCTCGGACTCCAGCTCCATGACCCGACGGATTCCTTCGAGGTTCATCCCATCGGCAGCCAGGTCTTGGATGCGTCGCAGGCGGTCGATGTCGATGTCGCTGTAGCGACGATTGCCACCTTGCGTGCGCGCCGGTGCAACCAGACCGCGGCGCTCGTAGATGCGCAACGTCTGGGGGTGCATCCCAGCGAGCTCGGCGGCGACCGAGATGACGTAGACGGCATGGCTTCGTGATCGCATGTTCAGACCCTTTCTCCGCTCGCGTGCCCGGATGTGTCTGCGGTGTCGGGGCCACCGTCCGCGACCCTACTGGCCGCGGCGAACGCCTCGATCGCCGCACGCTGGGCGGTGCTCAGACGGGTCGGCACCGACACATCCACCGTGACGATGAGGTCGCCTTCGTGCTTTGCAGTGACGACGCCCTTGCCGCGGACTCGATGGCGCGAACCGGACTGCGTGCCGGCCTTGAGCCGCAGCTTCACGGTCGATCCGTCGAGTGTCGGCACGTCGACATCGCCACCGAGTGCGGCCTGGTCGAAGGTGATCGGCACTCGGACGGTGAGGTTGGCGTCGTCGCGGGCGAAGCGCGCATGGCCGATCACCCGGCACTCGACGATGAGGTCACCTGCGGGCCCGCCGTTGCGTCCGGGTGAGCCGCGACCCTTGAGCCTGATCTTCTGACCGTCGGCGACGCCGGCCGGAATGCGCGCCTGCACCTCACGCTGGCGCTTTTCGACCCCCGACCCGTAGCACGTGGCACAGGGCTGGTCGATCGTGACGCCACGGCCGGCGCAGGCCGGACACGGCGAGGAGAACGAGAAGAAGCCCTGGTTGTCGTCGATGACGCCTCGACCACCGCAACGCGAACAGACCTTCGGCGCAGTGCCGGGTTTCGCGCCGGACCCGGCGCAGGTGCCGCACTGAGCGTCGGCGGTGAGGTACAGGGTGGTGGTGAGACCGTGGACGGCGTCGGCGAAATCGAGGGTGAGGGTGGCCTCCAGGTCGGCGCCCCGCTGTGGGCCCCCGCCTGCTCCGGCACCGCCGCCACGGCGACCTCGACCGAACATCTGGCCGAGCACGTCGCCGAGACCGTCGGCACCGACGTTGAAGCTGCTGCCACCAGGCCCGCCACGGGGACCACCGGGGCTGAACCCCTGCATCGGTCCAAGGCGACGGACCTCGTCGTACTCCTTGCGCTTCGCGTCGTCGCCGAGCACGTCGTAGGCGGCGCTGACCTCCTTGAACCGGTCCTCCGCTGCGTCGTCGCCGGGGTGGGTGTCGGGGTGGCTGTCGCGCGCGAGCTTCCGGTACGCCTTGGTGATCTCCTTGGCCGTCGCC
>JAYSLK010000437.1:0-1595 GCA_043725585.1 Actinomycetota bacterium | reverse complement strand
AAGAAGTCCTGACGGTAACCTCGCACCCATGGCGTTCGACATCCCCGCTCCCGACCTCAACAAGCTCATCGCAGCATGGGACGAGTGGGAGAGCGGGGCCGAGACTCCGGGCAAGGTGCTGTCGAAGCTGAAGACGGCGGGCTTGCACACCGTGCTCGCCGAGTTGCGCGACAGCGGTTGGATTCCATCGCCCACGGTCGTCGCGGACTGATCTGCGATCGGACCGAGCCAGCGTCACGCCGACGTCGAGCCCGTCTCGTCCCCGTCTGGTGAGCGCCTCGTGACGAGCCACGCGCGGCGTCGCGGCGGTGCTCAGCACATCCCCCGCCCCGATGGGTGGCGCCTCGGCCCGGCGGCGCCGTGGGCCGATCGGAGCCAGGTCGCCATCGGGTTGGACGATCTCGTCTCGCTCGTCGGCGCCCGCGAACCGGCACACGCCGTCCCGACCTTCGTGGGTGCGCGCTCGTCGGCGGTACTGATCGTGTTGCACGACGGCCCCACCGGACCCGAGGTGCTGTTCACGAAACGATCCCAGCACCTGCGCAATCATCGGGGTGAGATCAGCTTCCCTGGAGGGCGAGTGGATGATGGCGAGACGGCTCGCCAGGCAGCGTTGCGCGAGGCGTGGGAAGAAGTCGGTCTCGATCCGGCATCCGTCGAGGTGCGCGGCGAGCTCGATCACCTTTCGACCGTCGTGAGCAACAGCTACATCGTGCCGGTCGTTGCCACGGTGGCCGTCCGACCTGTGCTGACCGCGCACGCCGCCGAGGTCGACCGCATCCTGTGGGTTCCACTGGGCGAGCTCTCCCGCGCCGACACCTATCGCGAAGAGTGGTGGGGCGTCGGCGATCTCGAGCGGCCGATCCACTTCTTCGAGCTCGACGACGAGACGATCTGGGGTGCAACCGCTCGGATCCTGCACCAGCTGCTCCGGCTCGCTCACGGGGTGCACGAGCCGGAGCCTCCTGCGTGGTGAGGGTTGCTGCTGGAACCGATCAGGGGCCGCCGGCCACTCGGACTGCGGCGTAGAAGGTGTCGGCCCACGCGAGGCACGAAGGACGATCGAGCCATCGCCGGGACTGGCAGTGCTCCTTCATGTCGGCACGCAACTGCCGGTCGACGCGGAGGCGGCCGCTCGCGTTCCAGAAGGTGGCACCCGAGCCGTACCGCTGTTCCATGCGCGCCAGGTTGCGGTAGCCGAAGTCGTGGCGCCGACATGGCGTTCGGAAGTCGAACGTGCGGCCGGTGGAGCCGATGAACGGCGCGGAACAGCCGTCGGTCGTCCAGTCGAACCACGGGTCGCCATGACCTGCCAGCCGTGCGAAGTCGGCGATGGTCGTGTGAAACATCACCTGCTCGACGAAGGCCATGTCGCCGGCGGCGGAACCACCGATGGCAGGAATGGCACGAGCGATGTGGGGGCCGTTGAGCGCCGGCGAGAGAACGGTCAGGAAGCTCGTGACCGCGACGAGCACACGGTTCGTGAACCGCATGGTGCTCCTCCAACCCCCGCAGCATTCGGATGAGCAGCGGGGGCGGCGGAGTCAACCGGGCGTTCGGCAGCGCCGCAACCCGAGGATCACGACGTTGTGGGG
>JAYSLK010000436.1:0-6081 GCA_043725585.1 Actinomycetota bacterium | reverse complement strand
TTCGGTCGACGGCGCCGTGCTCGACGTCGGTTGCGGGGAGGGCTACTACACGTCGCACCTCGTCGCCACCGATCGCTACGGCCTCGATGTCTCGAAGCGAGCGGTGCAGATGGCAGCGCGGCTGTTGCCGGACTCGACGTTCGTGGTCGGGTCGGCGTACCGGCTGCCGGTGCAAGACGTGTCGCTCGCCGTGGTGACGTCGGTGTTCGCACCGCATCCCGTTCCCGAGTTCGCCCGGGTGCTGCGACCCGGCGGCCGCTGGGTCACGGTGACGCCCGGCGCCATGCACCTCGTCGAGATGCGCCCCTCGGCCGATGGCCTGGCCGGCGAGAAGGCCACCGGCCGTCAGCGCCGACGATCGGAGCCGCCGGAGGGTGCCCTCTCGGCCCATCGGGTCGAATTCCAACTGGAGCTCGACGACACCTCGGCCGACGACCTGTTCCTCATGACTCCGATCCGCTGGCAGTCGACCACTCGGCCACCGGTGCGCTCGGTGAGCGTCGACGTGTGGGTGGCCGAGGCCAGCGTCGGTTGACGGCCATCTCGGCTCGCCCGTCTCGCCGGCTTCGTAGAGTGGGTCGATGAAGTACATCAAGCTTGGCCGAACCGGTCTCGACGTCTCCCCCATCTGCCTCGGCTGCATGAGCTACGGCGCGTCCGACCGCGGCGCCCATGCCTGGACCCTCGACGAGGAAACGAGCCGCGAGTTCGTTCGCCGTGCACTCGACGCCGGCATCAACTTCTTCGACACGGCGAACGTCTACTCCGACGGCACGAGCGAGGAGATCGTCGGCAGGGCCCTCGCCGACATGGCCCAGCGAGAGCAGATCGTGCTCGCGACGAAGGTGCACGGCACGATGCGCCGAGGCCCGAACGGTGGCGGGTTGTCGCGCAAGGAGATCATGTTCGAGATCGACGCGAGCCTGCGCCGGTTGGGCACCGACTACGTCGACCTCTACCAGATCCACCGGTGGGACCGCCGGGTGCGGATCGAGGAGACGATGGAGGCGCTGCACGACGTGGTGAAGGCTGGCAAGGCGTTGCACATCGGTGCGTCGTCGATGTTCGCCTGGCAGTTCGCCAAGGCCCAGCACGTGGCCGAAGCCAACGGCTGGACGACGTTCGTGACCATGCAGAACCACTACAACCTCGCCTATCGCGAAGAGGAACGAGAGATGCTTCCCCTCTGTGTCGACCAGGGCGTGGGCGTGATCCCGTGGAGCCCGCTCGCTCGAGGCTTCCTGACCCGCGACCCGAGCGAGTCGAGCGCCCGCAAGGAGACCGACGAGTTCGGCAAGACCCTGTACGGCACCGCCGACGCCGGTGTGATCGCCGCCGTCGCCCGGATCGCTGCCGAGCGAGGGGTCCCTCGGGCGCAGGTGGCGCTCGCATGGGTGAGCAAGCACCCGGCGGTTGCAGCTCCGATCGTGGGCGCCACCAAGCAACAGCACCTCGACGACGCGATCGCCTCGTTGGACATCGTGCTCACCGCCGACGAGATCCGCGAGCTCGAGGCCCCCTACACCCCCCAGCCCGTCCAGGGCCATGCCTGAGCCTCCATGCAGACCCGATCGGCGACCGTACGCTGGGGGCCTGACACCGCCCCTTGGCGTTTCGGACCATTCCGTGTCGTTGACGACAGATTCTGGATCGAAGTCCGCCGACCGAAGGACGAAACGGCACTCACCGGTTGATCCCGCCGGCCTTACAAACCGAGCTTCTTGCTGATGACCATGCGCTGGATCTGGTTGGTGCCCTCGTAGATCTGGGTGATCTTTGCATCGCGCATCATTCTCTCCACGGGGAACTCGTTGGTGTAGCCGTAGCCGCCCAGGAACTGCACGGCATCGGTGGTGACCTGCATGGCCACGTCGCTCGCGAAGCACTTCGCCATCGCTCCGGCCATCGACAGTTCACCGTGCGGGTCACCCTGATCTGCGATCGCGCACGCCTTGTACACCAGGCCCCTCGCAGCCTCGATGCGCATCGCGCAGTCGGCGGCCATCCACTGCAATCCCTGGTTCGATCCGATCGAGCGGCCGAACGTGGTGCGTTCCTTCATGTACCCGAGTGCGCAGTCGAGCGCTCCTTGGGCGATCCCCACGGCCTGGGCTCCGATCGTCGGACGGCTGCGGTCGAGCGTGTGCATCGCGACGGCGAACCCCTGCCCGACCTCACCGAGGCGGTGTGTGTCCGGAACGCGGAGTCCGTCGAACCGGATGACCCCCGTGGGCGACCCCTTCACACCGAGCTTGTGCTCCAACTTGTCGACGTGCACGCCCCACGCCGCCTCCACCAAGAACGCGGTGATGCCGGCATGGCGGTCATCAGACGTGCGCGCGAACACGGTGTACAGATCGCTGATGCCCGCGTTGGTGATCCACGCCTTCGACCCATCGATCACCCAATCGTCGCCATCGCGAGTCGCCCGTGTCGTCATCGACGCAACATCGCTGCCTGCGTCGGCCTCGCTCAGCCCGTAGCTGCACTGGCTGGTGCCGCTGCAGATGCGCGGCAAGTAGGTGCTCTTGAGGAAGTCGGATCCGAAGTTGATCACCGGCAGCATGCCCAACTTCGAGATCAGGAACTGCAGGCTCGTCGCCGCGCAACCTCGCGCGATCTCCTCGGCCGCGATCGCCTGGTCGACCAGTGACGCGCCCGAGCCACCGTATTCGACCGGGTAGCTGAGCGCCGTCAGTTCCATCGACTTCAGCGCTTCGAACGTGACCCAGGAGTACTCACCGTCGCGATCGATGTCGGCCGCGAGTGGTGAGATCTTGTCGGCCACGAACTGACGCAGGACGGCGCGGAACTCCCGCTGCTCGTCGGTGAGGGTGATCGACTGCACCTCGGACATCTGGGAGCCTCCTGGCGGGAAGAGTGAGAGACGATGAGGGAGACGACGTCGGTCGGCGACGACGTCAGTGAGCGACGGCGTGGTCGGCGCCGACGAGGTCGGCGCCGACGAGGTCGCACCAGCGACCTGGATACGCCGCCGAGACCTGCTGGGGCGTCATCTTCAAGGTGCTGTCGGGAACGATGTCGGCGAGTTGACGCTGATGCTCGTACCCGTGATGGCCGCCCGCCCCCTTGAACAACAGGCGGCGCAGTTCGACCAGCTCGGCGGGCGGGTCGGCGTCGAGGAAACCCCATGCGGTGAACGCGATCGTGAAGTCGTGGATGACAGGAGCCCGACTGAACAACGACGCCCGCTTGAGACCGATGCCGAGACAACCGGCGACTGCGTCCTTGACCGACTCGCCTGTGGACACGTGGATGCGGGAGAGGAACGTGTTGGCGATCTTGATGCCGAACCCCTGGTCGGGACCCTGGTTGCCGAGGCGCGAGCCAGACGGCTGGAAACCGTCAATCTCACCCGGCCGGTCGGGTGTCCACGACTTGGGTACGTACGCCGGTGACGAGTACGAGCGGGCGTCATCGATCGGTGACACGGGAGCGAACTTGGGGGCTGCCATAACGACCCTCTTTCTACCTGACCAGACCGCCTCCAGCCGTGTCCGTCAAGCAGGTCGAGCCATCGACGGTCAGGCCGGCACGTGCAAGAGCCCGAACACGAGACTCTCCTCGAGCGCCCTCCACGACGCCTCGATGATGTTCGAGCTGACGCCGATCGTCGTCCAGCTCCTCTCCCCGTTCGTGGCGTCGAGCAGCACCCGGGTGATCGCACCCGTGGCAGTGGCACCGTCGAGGATCCGAACCTTGTAGTCGGTGAGATGGACACGAGCCAACGCCGGATAAGCGTCCGCGAGCGCGGCGCGCAGCGCCGTGTCGATCGCGTTCACCGGGCCATTGCCTTCGGCGGTGTGCACCGTGCGCACGTCACCCACCCACACCTTCACCGTGGCCTCGGTGGTGAACTCGCCGCTGGGCGACTCGTCGGTGATCACGCGCATGCTCTCGACACGGAACCAGCGCTGGTCCCAACCCGCGGCACGGCGCATCAACAGTTCGAGCGATGCATCGGCCGCTTCGAAGTGATACCCCTCGTGCTCGAGGCGCTTGAGGTCGTCGATCACCTGGTTGACAGCGGGTCCGTCCATCGCCAGGCCGAGCTCGTCTGCCTTCATCTGGATGGTGGCGCGGCCTGCCATCTCGCTCACCACGAACCGTGTGCCATTGCCCACCAGCTCGGGAGCGATGTGCTCGTATGCGTCCTTCGCACGCACGATTGCACTCACGTGGAGGCCGGCCTTGTGCGCGAACGCGGACGAACCGACGTACGGAGCCTGTGGGTTGAGCGGTCGGTTGAGTACTTCGGCCACGTGGTTGCTCACCGCTGTGAGCCGTTCGAGGCGGCCGACCGGCAAGCAGCTCAGCCCGAGCTTCACCTGCAGGTTCGGGATCACGGTGGTGAGGTTGCAGTTGCCGGTCCGCTCGCCAAGGCCGTTGAGCGTGCCCTGCACCTGGCGCGCGCCGGCCCGAACTGCCGCCATCGAGTTGGCGACGGCGCAGCCGGTGTCGTCGTGGCAGTGGATACCGATCGTGACATCGCTGCCGACGTGCTGGTAGACCGCGGCAACGATGTCGGCCACCTCATGGGGCAACGAGCCGCCGTTGGTGTCGCACAGCACCAGATGCGACGCTCCCTTCACGACCGCCGCCTCCAACGCCCGCAGGCTGAACTCGGGGTTGTTCTTGTAGCCGTCGAAGAAGTGCTCCATGTCTACCAGTACCCGACGACCCGCAGCGGTGAGATACGCCACGCTGTCGGCGATCATGGCTTCGCCCTCGTCGAGCGTGGTCTGCAACGCCTCGAGCACGTGGTAATCCCAGCTCTTGGCCACGATGCACACGGCCGAGGTGTTGGCATCGAGCAGGTTGCGCAGGGTGACATCGTCGTCGACCTTGCCCTTCGGGCGGCGAGTCGACCCGAACGCCACCATGGTCGACGTCGACAGCTTCAGCTCGGCGGCAGCGCGCGCAAAGAACTCGATGTCTTTCGGGTTCGCGCCAGGCCAACCGCCCTCGATGTAGTGGACGCCGAGGAAGTCGAGCTGCTCGGCGATGCGCAACTTGTCGTCGACCGTCGCCGATACACCCTCCACCTGGAGGCCGTCGCGAAGCGTGGTGTCGAACACTTCGATCATCGGAGGTGCCGGAAGGTCGCTGCTGGTCATGTCGCTGTCCTGTCTGTCACGGGGTGCGGAGAGATGGCGTCGGTGAAATGAAACAGCCGCCCCGAGGGGCGGCTGGTGAGCGCACGGGGAGATCCACGTGCGCTATCGAATGATGATGATGTCGGCGAGAAAGGCGGCGGGTTGTGACATCACGGAGACGATTGTGTCGGGGTGAGACCGGAACGTCAACCCGGCGCGCGCTGAACCGTCCGTTTGTCAAGACGAAGCGGTGCCACATCACGCTCCGAAGCCAATCCCGTGGGGGCAGGTGTGCACAACCTTGTGGATGGGCGGTGGACGACGGAGAAACTTCTGGGGATGACGGGGTTTGTCAGTGGATAACCCTGTGAGTTATAAAATACCGCTTGACCAGGAGAAACGCAGGGTGCAAAGTAGGCGACGCACCGGCAAGCGCACGCCAACCGGAGCCCGAGGAACGGCCACTCACGAGTGGGGAGACCAACGATGGGCAACCATTGGAGGGATCACCAGGAGTGAGCGGAACCAACCGGGTTCACGAGGCGGAAGCGGAGTTGGAGCAGGGCATGATCCGCCAGCCGGCGAGTCGAGAACCGGGCAACCGGGGATCGATGCGACGGCAGTCGTCGAGTTCGGGAGCCGGGTGACCGGGGATCGACCGCGGCGGCGGTCGGCGAGCGAGCACCAGGCAACTGGGGCGACGACGTCGGCAGGTTGGGGAGAGACGCCGCAGGCAACTGTGGTGGATCGAGCCAGCTGTGTTGGTTCAGCTGCACCGGGCAACCGGGGTGGATGCGCCGGCAAAACGGAACCGCCCGCCAGAGCGCAAGCTCTGACGGGCGGTGAAACTGAACGAGACGAAGGCTAACGCCGGGTGATCGAGCAGTGGTGGATCATCCCACCTGAGACGCCCTGTCGGGCGCGCAGGCCTCCGGGCCCGCTGCGCCAGACAGGGCGTCTTGCC
>JAYSLK010000435.1:0-2408 GCA_043725585.1 Actinomycetota bacterium | reverse complement strand
GGCCGTGACCACTGGTACCACGACCTGATGGCCGTGGCTGATCCCGTGTGTCCAGCAGAGCCGATGGACAGCGAGCAGCTGCTGTTCTTGCTGTACACCTCGGGAACCACCGGCAAGCCCAAGGGCATCATGCACACGAGCGGTGGCTATCTCACCCAGGCCGCGTTCACGCACAAGTACGTCTTCGACCTCCACGACGACGACATCTATTGGTGCACCGCAGACGTCGGCTGGATCACCGGCCACAGCTACATCGTGTATGGCCCGCTCGCCAACGGAGCGACACAGGTGATGTACGAAGGCGTGCCCAACTTCCCCGGCAACGACCGTTTCTGGGCGATCATCGCCAAGTACGGTGTCACGAAGTTCTACACCGCACCCACCGCCATCCGGACCTTCATGAAGTGGGGCATCGAACAGCCGGCCAAGCACGATCTGTCGAGCTTGCGCGTACTCGGTTCAGTGGGGGAACCGATCAACCCGGAAGCATGGATGTGGTACCACGAGCACATCGGTGGCGGGCGGTGCCCGATCGTCGACACGTGGTGGCAGACAGAGACGGGCGCGATCATGATCAGCCCACTGCCAGGAGCCACCACGACCAAGCCGGGATCCGCGACCTTTGCGTTGCCGGGAATCGGCATGGAGTTGGTGGACGAAAACGGTGCTCACGTCGACCATGGCGGTGGCTACCTCACGCTCACCCGACCGTGGCCGAGCATGCTGCGCGGAATCTGGGGCGATCAGGAGCGCTATCGCGAGACGTACTGGAGTCGCTTCGATGGTCGCTACTTCGCCGGCGACGGGGCCAAACTCGACGACGATGGCTACGTGTGGCTCCTCGGCCGGGTCGACGACGTGATGAACGTCAGCGGTCACCGCATCTCCACGACCGAAGTCGAGAGTGCTCTGGTGGCACATCCGTCGGTGGCCGAGGCGGCGGTCGTCGGCGCCAACGATCCGACCACCGGGCAAGCGATCATCGCCTACGTCACGCTCCGCGGCGGTGCCGAGGTCGACGAGCAGGTGCTGCGCGATTTCGTCGGGGTCGAGATCGGCAGCATCGCCAAGCCGAAGGCGATCTACTTCACCCCCGATCTCCCCAAGACCCGTAGCGGGAAGATCATGCGAAGGTTGTTGCGCGATGTTGCCGAGGGTCGCAATCTGGGAGACACGAGCACCCTCGCCGACGCCAACGTCGTCACCGAGTTGCAGCGCCGCGCCGCCGAGATCCCGCCGGAGGACTGATCTCACTCGTGGAGGGATCGACGGCGGCGTTCATCCAGCGTCACTGGATTCGTGGGGATCTGCGGGTGATGCGCACTGAAGCCCCGTTCCTCGGGGCCGCCGAGAACGCGCCACAACACCCTCAAGGGGCGATCAAGCCCTGCCGATACCTCCACTGTGGTGGACGGCGCAGACAACCAACCGAGCTCCGAGAGTCCGGCCGAGATCGATCGCTCGAGCGCGCCCTCCGTCTCCCGCGACAAGCCCGCCAGCTTCGATTTCAAGCTCCGCCTCGGCTCGCGCGAGGAGACCAGCGCACAGCTCTCTGGTCGCGCGACGGGTGAACTGGTACAGCTCCACGCAATCGACTGGGACTCGCTGACGGCTCCGCCCGAAGAGGCACCTCGTTCGTACCAGACCGACGGTGATCTCCAGTCGATCATCGTCGAGCTCGCGAATCAGATCGCCGGGCCCGAGACGGGTTCGAATCCCGTGGTCAACGGCGCGGGCATGAGCAAGCTCGCGGTGAACAGTTCCGGGGTGAACACGACGCGACCGACCACGACCGACACCCCGAGCTCCCGTGCCGGGTCGCCTCGGACCGCAACGCCGTCATCGCCGGCATCGCCGGCAGATCGCGGGCAGCCTCAGGTTGCTGGCCATGGAGAGCGAGCTGCGACGCCATCCGGAGCGCTCGAGTCCGTCGCACCTGCCGTCCCCGTCCTGTCGTTGGGAGCCGTGGCTCCGTTGGCGGATCGAGTCGACCGCACAGAACGGGCTGATCAGAACTCGAGCCACGATGAGTCATCGACGAACGCCGAGGCGGTCGACGATGCGCAGACGGCACCGAACGCATCGCCGGCTGTCGGCAGCGCCGGCGAGATCGGTGCGATCGAGATTCCTGTCGAGATTCCTGTCGAGATTCCTGTCGATGAAACGGTCGGGTCCACCGATCAAGCCGCGCTCGCAGCGGTGACCGCCGCTGCAGTGGCTGCGGCCGCAGCCCGCGCCGCTGCGGTCGAAGCACCCGTTGTTCCGGTCGTAGCAGTTCCGGCACCGGCTCCCTTGCCGGCGAATGGCGCTTCCACGCCGGCGCCCATCGAGCCAGCACCCGCAGCGCCGACACAGCCGCTGTCGCTGGCCCGGATCGAACGTCGACCCGACGCGAATCGCCCGAGCAC
>JAYSLK010000434.1:0-2638 GCA_043725585.1 Actinomycetota bacterium | reverse complement strand
GCCCATCGCCCGGTGCGGGGAGAGGGGTACCAGCGTCGGCAGGGTGCGGGACGCAGTTGTCCACCACCACCGAGACGGGCGACCGCAAGGCCGCGGCGCGATCGACGGCGGGTGAGATCGTGATGCGGAGCGTCGTGAACCTGGCGATCGCCCGGAGGAGCATCGCCTCCTTGCCTGTCCACATCTCCTGCACGTGCAGCGCGACCGCGCGGATGCGGAGCGAGCGAGCCACGGGCGCGGCGAGCAGGCACGCACTGGTCATGCAGTAGACGAGGTCGAATCCTCCGCGTTTCATCGCCGAACGCATCGCCCAGGAGCGCCGAACCAGAGCCAGGACCCCCCGCGGGGTCAGGTTCGCTCGTCGGATGATCGGCAGTGGGCGGTGTTCGAACACGATCCCCTGGCGTGCGAGCTCTTCACACAGCGGCGTGGGACCGTGCGTGATGTCGTCGGGCAACCACACCTCGACGTCCACGCCTCGCACGTCCGGGGGGCCTGCGATCTCACGCATGCCTGCCGCAACCTGCAACAGGATCCGGTCAGCACCGTACATCTCGTCGGAGGAGTGAACGATCAGCGCTCGCCTCGTCTGCGGTACGGCCAGCGGCGGTCGATCGGAGGGACGCGTCATGCGAGGGGGCCCACCCAGAGATTGGCCAGCGAGACGACTGCGGGCGCATTGGTGGCCGAACCCGACAGGAACAAAGCAAAACCGACGTGACCAGCGGCCTGAAGTGCGGAAGTCGCATCGGTTGCCGTCAGCGTCCAATCGAGCGGTTCGCGCTGGCCGGTCTTCCACACCTTCACGCGCAGCGTGGTCGGCGCGATCCCGGTCACCTGGAGCTTGGCCTCCAACGTCTCGCCGACGGTGTACGTCACCCCGGGGAGCACGATCGATCCGAGCGAGGTCTCGGTGCCGTTCAGATTGCCGAGGATCACCTGCACCGTGCCGTTGGCCAGCAGACG
Source organism: Actinomycetota bacterium (assembly GCA_043725585.1). GTDB lineage: Bacteria > Actinomycetota > Acidimicrobiia > Acidimicrobiales > Ilumatobacteraceae > VFMC01. Next base: position 1,672 of record JAYSLK010000434.1, on the reverse strand, counting down.
AACCTTCGCCCGATAGTCGGCGGTGCCGACGCGGCGGCCGATGACCGACACGTACGTGCCGTTGCCGGTTGCCGGCTTGTCGAAGCCGAGTCGAACCCGGATCTCGGCGTCGGTGACCGACACCCCGGTCAGATACGCATTCGGCCCCGACCCTGCCGTCGCCATCGCGATGCGGGCGCTGCCACCCGCGACCGAGTAGCTCGAACCGGCAGCGGTCGTGGTCCAGGGACCGCCGAGGTCGGCGCTGCCCAGACCACCTGCGATGGTCCGCTCGAAGGCATCGCTCGCCACCGGCGCCGGCCCTGGAACCGCGACGGTGGTGGTCGGCGCGACCGAGGTGGTCGGCGCGACCGAGGTGGTCGGCGCGACCGAGGTGGTCGGCGCGACCGTGGTGGTCGGCGGCACCGTGACGGTCGGCGGCACCGTGACGGTGACGGTTCGGCTCGTCGTCGCGACCGCCCCGTCGTCGTCGGTGATCCGCAACGTCACCTCATAGGTGCCGGCCGCGGCGTACGTGCGGACGGTCGTCGCACCATTGGCGACGCTGCCATCACCGAAGTCCCATTGATACGACACCACCGTGCCGTCGCTGTCGCTCGAACCCGTGCCATTCACCGATGCCGTGAGCCCCGCAGTGGTGGCGGAGAACGCCGCAGTGGGTGGACGGTTCGGCACGGTGCCGGTCGACCCGATCGTGGAGTGGCGGGCGACGGTGGTCGCGTCGAGCACCCGGTGGAACACGGCAACGTCGTCGATCGCCCCGCTGAACCAGTCGCTGGTCGGCCGGCTCGCCCAGTTGGCGAGGTTGTCGCCACCGATGCGCCAGAAGCCCACGTACTCGACCGCCCGCGTCACATCGGTGCGCGACGCAACGATCTCGCCATCGACGTACAGCTTCATGCCGTCGGCGCCGAGCGTTGCCGTCACCTGATGCCAGACGTTGTCGTTGTACGACCGCGTCGACGACACGACGGAGCGCACCGAGCCGAAGAGGACACCGAAGTGCAGACGGCCACTGTCGTCCATGTACACGTGACGGTCGTTCGTGCCCGACGAGCCGGTCTGGCTGTTGCCGTAGCCGACGATCTTGCCGCCGCGGTTGGTGTTCGTTCGGAACCACGCCTGCACCGAGACGTTCGTCGTGGGACCCGGCCTGGTCGATCCAGACCCAGCACGGCTGGAGGAGGTACCGGCGAACACAGCGCTGGTATCGACATCGCCGGCGATCGCCCCGGCCGAGCCGAGCGCCACTCCGCTGTACGCAAGCGGTCGCGTGCCGATCATGTCGGTGCCGGTGACACCTGTCGGCTCGCCGAGACGCCAGTAGTCGGCCGGACCATCCTGCATGATCGCCTGAGGGTACTGAGCGTTGCCGGTGGGCGCCGCCGTCACGCTCGTCCAGTTGGACGGCGCCTCGTTGCCGTACGGATCGATGGCCATGATGCGGTATCGATAGGTACTGCCGGGCGTGACGCTGGTGTCGGTGAAGCTCATCGTGGGCAGATCCCAGAACCGCGTGCTGGCCACCGTCTCGTAGATCGGCGCGGCCGTGCCTTCGCGGAAGAGGCGATACGTGAGCGTCTCGTTGTCGCGGTCCCAGTTGCCGCTCCAGTTGAGCTGCACCTGGCCGGCCACGAAGGTGTTGATCTTCAGCGGCCAACCGTCGAGGAAC
>JAYSLK010000433.1:0-2446 GCA_043725585.1 Actinomycetota bacterium | reverse complement strand
GAGCACCACCGGCGAGAGCACCACCGGCGAGACACCGGCCAGAGCACCGCTTGGCTAGAGCACCTCAGCAGGTTCGTCGGCACCGAGAACGGCCAGGGTCGCCGCCAGCAGCGTGCCCGAGTCGCCGCCCGAGGTGGTGTTGATCGCGATCACCAGACCGTGATCCGGGTTCACGTGGATGATCTGGCCGAACAGCCCGAGCGCCTCGAATGCGTTCCCCCCGGCGCGCCACCACTGAGCGCCGTATCCCTCATTGCTGGGTGACGGGGCATGGCTGTACTCCACCCATCCTTCAGGCAGGATCCGCTTGCCGTCCCACACACCGTCGTTGAGGAACAACAGACCGAAGCGAGCGAAGTCTCGGGTGGTGCTGTCGGCGCCGAGCCCACCGAACCACCGACCGCTGCCGTCGGCCACGAACGTCGTGCTGGTGATGCCGATCGGGTCGAGCAACCGCTCGTGCACATAGGCGTCGAACTCGTCGACGCCGCCGAGCGTGTCGATCGCGATACCCGCAAGGATGGCCGTCGTGCCCGTCGAGTAGTCGAACATCGTGCCCGGCTCGGCTTCCAACGGGAACGACGCGACATAGGCCGAGGCGTTCTCCGATCGGAGCATCGCCAACGCCTGCGAGGTCGCGCTGTACTCCTCGGCCCACTGGAGCCCGCTCGCCATGTGCAACAGGTGCTCGAGGGTGATCTCGTGACGCGGATCGGACGGATCAGCCCATGCCTCGATCGGCGCCCGCTCGTTCACATCGAGGCGGCCGTCGCCGACCAGCAGTCCGATGACCGCCGACGTGAAGCTCTTGGCCACCGAGAACGAGTTCATGATCTCGCCCACATCGTCGAGCGGGTGGTAGCGCTCGTACACGATCTCGCCCCCTTCGACCACCACGATCGACCGAACGCGAGCGGCGGCGTCCGGGGCGCCGAACGCGACGTCGACGGCAGCGTCGAGTGCAGCCTGATCGACAACGGCGGGAAGGTCGGCCGTCGACCACTCCGCACCGGGAAACACTCCGCCGACGGGTGCGGCGAGCGTGGTCGTCGGCGCGATTGTGCCCGTGGGGGTTGCTGCGGTGGTGGGCTGCGGCGTGGCAACCGGCAGCGCTGTGGCTGGAGCAGTCGCCAGCACCGGTGTGGGTGGGGCCTCGAGCACCGCTGTGTCGCTGCCGCTGCAGGCACCGAGAAGCAACGATCCGGCGATCAACAGGGTCACCACGGGCGGCGCCGCGGACCTGAACGGGCGAGACTGACGGCCGAGACGTGCCATGTGCCGACTTTCTCACAGGGCATTCGAGTGTCACAAACCACCCCGGAGTGACGGGTGAGCCTCGATTCGAACACCAGGCACCCGGTTCGAACACCAGGCACTCGGTTCGAACACCTGGCACTCGGTTCGAACACCTGGCACTCGGTTCGGGCGGTGGCACTCGGTTGCACGAGAGGGACTCTGTTGGGCGGGGTCTGGAACGGAACACTCGTTCCGTGAATCGAGCGTCAGCGCGTAGGGTGGAGACCGCATGTCCAGCCGCCACATCCCGCTGATCGCATCCGTCATGGGACTGTCGGCGGGTGCCATCTGGAGCCTCGGGGTCGTCACGGCCCGCCTGGCCGATGGCAGCGATGCCTTCCAGTACCTGGTCTGGCGATCGATCGGCATCATCGTCGTCATCGAGATCATGGGGCGGATCCAACGAAAGCCCATCCAGACGCTGCGCGCCTACACCTCGGGTCCGACGATGCTGACCGCGAACGTGATGCTTCTGATCGCGTCGCTCGGCTTCGTCTACGCGGTGAAGACCACCACCGCTGCCAACGCCGCATTCCTCGGGTCGACCACGCCGGTGTTCGGCGCCATCGCGGCATGGATCTTCCTGCGCGAGCGACTCACACGGGTCACGATCGCGTCGATCGTGCTCGCGTTCGCCGGCCTGTTCATCATGGTCGCCGGCGATCTCGAGGCGGGAAACATGATCGGCAACCTGTCGGCCCTGTCCGCGGCGGTCGGTTTCGCCGGATACGCCGTGTGCGTCCGATCAGATCCACACGAGGACTGGTCGGCGGTGCTCCCCGGCTATGGCCTGATGATGATCGTGATCTGTACGGTCGTCACGATCGCCGGCGGCAAGACCCTGATCCCGCCAGCGGCCGACCTGGCATACGCGCTCGTCCACGGAGCGGTGATCATCGTCGTCGGCACGCTGATGTTCAACCTCGCGTCGAAACAGGTTCCGGCGGCGGCGATGACGGTGTTCGCCCAGACCGAGATGGTGCTGGTGCCCGTGTGGTCGGTGACGTTCCTCGACGATCGTCCCCCGGCGACCACGTGGATCGGCGGCGCGATCATCTTCGTCGCGATCATGGGCAAGACAGCGCTCGATGCGCGCTCGCACCGCACCGACGGGCTCGTCGTCTACGAACCGCTCTGATCCCGAGCCGGA
>JAYSLK010000432.1:0-2873 GCA_043725585.1 Actinomycetota bacterium | reverse complement strand
GGGAGCACGGCATCGGGTCGTTCACGCTCGATGATCTTGGCGACCACCTCCCATGTGATCGGCTCGATGTAGGTGACGTCGGCGAAGTCGGGGTCGGTCATGATCGTCGCCGGGTTCGAGTTGACGAGGATGACCTTGTAGCCCTCCTCACGGAGCACGCGGCACGCCTGGGTGCCCGAGTAGTCGAACTCGCAGGCCTGGCCGATGACGATCGGGCCGGAGCCGATGATGAGGATCGAATGGATGTCGGTGCGCTTCGGCATGATCAGGCCACCCCGAGCTCGGGTGCGATGAGGTGAGGGACGAGGTTGGCGTGGTTCGGCGACCCGGAGGCGCCGCCCATGAGCTCGTCGAACATCCCGAAGAGGTACTTCGCGTCGTGTGGGCCTGGCCCTGCCTCGGGGTGGTACTGCACGCTGAAGGCAGGCACGCCGTGCACGCGCATGCCCTCCATCGTCGCGTCGTTGAGGTTCACGTGGGTCACGGTGGCCTTCCCGGAGATCGACTCGGGGTCGACGCAGAAGTTGTGGTTCTGGCTGGTGATCTCGATCTTGCCGGTGGTCTCGTGGCGAACCGGGTGGTTGCCGCCATGGTGGCCGAAGGGCAACTTGAAGGTCTCGCCACCGATTGCCCGGCTGAGCAGTTGGTGGCCGAGACAGATGCCGAACACCGGCACCTCTCCGAGCAGACCCCGGATCGCCTCGACGGCATAGCCGACCTCGGCGGGATCGCCTGGCCCGTTCGAGAGGAAGACACCCGAGGGGGAGAGCGCCAGCACCTCGGCCGCTGTCGTGCTGGCCGGCACGACCTGCACGCGGCCGAGGCCGGCGAGGTCGCGCAGAATCGACTGCTTGATGCCGAAGTCGTACGCCACGATCAGGCGCTCGCCGGCGCCCACCGCGTACGGCACTTCGGTCGTGACCTGAGCGACCAGATCGACGCCGTCGGTGCCGGGTTCGGTCGCTGCTGCGGCGCGCAGCGTGGATTCATCGGCGGTGCCGAACGCGCCGGGCATCGCTCCGGTGTCGCGCAACAGGCGGGTGAGGCGGCGTGTGTCGATACCACCGATGCCGGGGATGCCGTACCGGACCAGCATCGCATCGAGCGACGCCTCGGCGCGCTGGTTGCTGTGCCGGCGGCTCAGCTCGCGCACCACGATCCCTCGGCAGTACGGGCGACGGCTCTCGAAGTCGGTCACGTTCACGCCGTAGTTGCCGATGTGGGTGGCCGTGAAGGTGATGATCTGCCCCGCGTAGCTGGGGTCGGTGATCACCTCCTGGTAGCCGGCCATGACCGTGTTGAACACGACCTCTCCACTCGACACCCCGCCAGGCGCGGTGGCACCGAGATGTTCTCCTTCGAACACGCTTCCATCGGCGAGGACGAGCGCTGCGGGGATGGGGGAACGACTCACGACGACCACCCTAGCTGGATGATCATGCACTCAACTGCATGAACTTGCAGGAATGCTGCGGGTGACGCTGCGTGACAGGGCGTCGTGATCCGGATGGGTCTCACATGGTTCTCCTGCCGTCTGGGCCTCACGGGACCCGCTTCACGGCAGCCGCAAGACTACCACGGGGTTGCCACGGGTGTCCGTGGCCATGTCAGTCCTCGCTGGAGGCCAGGAAAGGTCCTCGCGGTGGTGAAGTGGCAGATCCACCCTGCGGGCCGCCTCGAGCGGAGCTCGTGAACGACGACCAAGTCAGTCCGCGATCACACGCTCGAAGGGTTGTGCACATTGTTGTACAACACGTCACAGCGCGACGCCGGTCGGGACGTGGTGGTCACTGGCCATTCGGCAAGAGCCAGTGTCGTCCAGTCCATGTTCCTCGACAAGCCGGAGCTCTTCTCGAAGGTCTTGGGTGTTGCCCTGCTGGCCTCGTCCGACTACCACTCGTCGTTCTTCGAGACCATCTCCGGTCAGGACATGGACTCACGTACATGTGCCGACGGGCGTTGCTTGCTCGGGCGCGATCACCCAGAGACAGCGTCACCGTCCGAGCAAGGAGTCACGATGGCGAGCGGCTTCGATGACCATTCGAGTGAGTCCTGCCACCGCATCTCGGTCCTGTTCACCAGCGTCGCAGGTCATTCATGAGCCCGCCCGAAGGCTGGTATCAGTACTCGGGCCGTGACGGCTGGGTCCGCTGGTGGGATGGTGAACGATGGACCGATCAGTGGGCACCCGCATCCGCGTCCCCAGCAATTCCGCCGCCGCGCCAGATCGCGCCGACGAAAGCCACGCGACAATCGGGCAGAGGGCTGGCTCCGGCGGTGGTCATTGCCACTGCCGTGATTGCCGTGGCAGGCGTTGTCTGGTTCGTCGTCAACAGTTCCGACCGGAACGACGCGACGGCGCTCGGGCACGCCACCTCGACCGAAGCCGATGGTACGTCGACCAGTGGAGATTCCATGGCCAGTGGAGATTCCATCGCACCCGTTGGCGATCGACTGATCGACACCTGCGGCGAGACGACCCTGCTGGCGGTGCCAGGCACCGACATCTCGATCGAGCCATTGTCTCGTGCGCAAGAGGCCGAGATCGGCGCTGCCGCCGTCGACGAAGTCATATCCACCTCGGTGGTGGCCGACGACGCCAACACCCAGGCACTCCTCGACCGCCTGCTCGACGACCTCGCTCCAGTCGACAGCGGTGTGGCGTACCGGGTCACCCTGCTCGAATCGGACGAGGTGAACGCTTTCGCAGTTCCTGGCGGCGCGTTGTTCTTCACGACTGCCATCACCGACTTGATGACCGAGGACGAACTCTCGTACTGCGTCTCTGCTTCACTCCAGTTGTCGACGATCAGTGGGATTTGAGGGTGTCGAGGGGGTGTGGGTCGGTGTTGACGCATTGCTGGACGAGTCGG
>JAYSLK010000431.1:0-1632 GCA_043725585.1 Actinomycetota bacterium | reverse complement strand
GTTCGACGGGCCTACCGACCTCGACCTGCCGTTCGACCGAGATCTGTTCAGGGCGCTCACCGAGTTGGACCACGCACAACGCGTCGCCGTAGTGATGGTGCATGTGTACGGCCACCGCTACCGCGAGGTGGCCGAGTTGCTCGATGTGTCCGAGGCCGCCGTCACCAACCACGTCCACCGGGGGCTTGCTCGCCTCCGAACCCTGCTCGGAGATCCATCATGACCCCCACCCTCGAAGACCGCCTGGCCGCGGCCGCGTCGCCGCTCGATCGACGGATCGACGAGTATCTGTCCGCCGGCCCGGACCCCGTTGCTTGGCCGGCCCGCACCAGCGTGCCGACTCGCGCGCTCGCCGTGGTTGCTTGCTCGGCCACGCTCGTGATCGGCGGGCTCGTGTGGCTGTCGGCCGGCGATGCCGACGACCCGTCATCGGCTTCGGACCCGACGAGTCCGACTTCGGGCACGACCGATGTCACCGAGCACACGGACGTGGGCACCACGGTGTCCGACCCGCGCAGCCTCGGATGTGGGGTCACCGTCGACGACGGCGTGATCGTGGCCAGTGCCCTCGATCCGAGGGGGCGCCCCATCGACCTCGTGGTGGTCGATCGCCCAGATGTTTTCGGAAGCACACTCCTGTTCGACAACGGCCGTGGCGGATCGAGCGCTGAATGCTCGTACGAGTCGATGTCCGAGGTGCATCCCACCGGGACATGGACCGGAGTCGGGTACATGACGTCAGCGACAGAGACAGAGGCGTGGGTACAGGGGCGACTCCGTCCAGGCGCGGGACCACACGACGTGACGCTCTCCACCGGCGATGTCGTGCGCGTCACGCCAGGTCCTCAAGGCTGGTTCCTTGCCGTCGCGGTCATCCCGATCGCCGGGCCCGGCGAATCGATCGAGGTGGTGTCGACCGAGCCGTCGATCATCCAAGGTCCGGTTCCGGCAGTGCCCGTCGCTGACGCGGCGCCGCTCGCAGTCGGCGAGAGCGTGATGCTCGGGGCAACGGAGCAGCTCCAGGCAGGCGGTTTCGCCGTCAACGCAAGCGAGTCCCGCCAGGGCGAGGCACAGGTCGACGTGCTGAACCTGCTCGGCATCGCCGGCCAGATCGGCGAGACCGTGGTCCTGCAGGTCGGCACGAACGGGCCGGTCGATGACGCCGTCTTCGACGACATCATGACCGTGCTCGCCGACGTCGACCGGGTGGTGTTCCTGACCGTGCACGCGCCAGGAAAGGGCTGGATCGCTCCGAACAACGCCCTGATCTTCGGTCTGTCCGGTCGATACCCGAACGTGTCGGTGCTCGACTGGGACGGACTGGTCGAGAGCGGCCAGGTGCCAGGCCTCGCAGGCGACGGCATCCACCTCGGGACGCCCGCCGCGAAGCAGTTCTACGCGAACTACGTGTTCGGGCTCCTCGGCCGAGACGAGTTGATTCTTCCGCTGCCCGAGTGACCGTCAACCGTCACGGGAGCGTGACGATCGCGGCCGAAAAACGACGAAAGGCCCCGCACCGGAGTGCGGGGCCGATCGAAGCGAACTAGATCTTGCGGACCTTCTGGGCTTCGTCGCCCTTCCGGCCCTGAGCGACCTCGAACTCGACGGCGTCGCCTTCGTCGAGTGACTTGT
>JAYSLK010000430.1:0-8713 GCA_043725585.1 Actinomycetota bacterium | reverse complement strand
GTGATCCTCGACCTCGATGCCGACACCGCATCGGTGGTGGGCCTCGGCGTGCTCACGCTTCGTCGCGACGGCGTGTCGATGGAGATCCCCACCGGAGAGACGGTGTCGATCGACGTGCTCCGCGCCGGCCCCGCCACCGGCTCGTCGTCGACCGCGGCGGCTCCGACCACCGCGGTTCCGAACCCTGCCGCGCCGCTGCCTGCAGCTGTCGATCGAGCGCTGTCGGCTCCGTCGCTGGCCGGCGACACGGCGCGACTCGGAGCCGCATTCGATGACGCGCTGACACGCCGAGACGCGGCGGGTGCGGTGTCGGCGGTGCTCGATCTGGAAGAGGCGATCGTCGGATGGTCGACCGACACGTTGCAGAGCGATGCCACCACCAGGGCCCGGGCCCTGCTGCGCTCGATGATCGTCCGCCTCGGGGACGTTGCCGTCGGTGGTCTCACCGATCCGCGCTCCATCCTCGGACCGGTCATCGACGTGGCGTTGAAGGCTCGCACCGAGGTGCGCGCCGCGAAGCGCTACGACCTGTCGGACACGATCCGCGACGGTCTCGCGGCTGCCGGTGTCGAGGTGCGCGACACACCTGACGGTCAGGTGTGGGAGCTCATCGTCCGCGACTGAGCGGCTCCGCACACCGGATCAGTGGTGGGCGAGTCCGCCGACGTTGCGGCGACCTCGGCTGCCCGTCACGGTGAAGACCACCAGGAACACCGTCGACGCCATCAGGATGATCGTCGCTCCTGGTGACACGTCGATGTGGTAGCTCACCAGCATCCCGACGAATCCGCACGAGGCGCCGATGATCGGTGCGATCGTGAGCATCCGCGAGAACGAGTTGGTCATCATCCGAGCGGTGGCCGCGGGCGTGACGAGCATCGCGCTGATCAGCAGCACGCCCATCACCTTCATCGTGAACAAGATCGTGGTCGCCAGCATCAACATCAACAGCGCCTCCATCCGAGCGACGTTCACGCCGGAGACGTCGGCGACCTCTGGATCGAACGTCGCGAACAACAGCTGGCGGTACCACGCGTAGATCACAACCGCAGAGAGCACACCCGCGCCGACCACCGCGATCACGTCACCGCCGCCGACGCCAAGGATCGAGCCGAACAGCACGGCGTCGATCGATCGTTTCGCCTGACCGAACATGTTGGAGAGCGCGAGACCGACTGCGAACGAGGCCGTGGTGATCACACCGATCGCCGCGTCCGAACCGATCTTGCCGCGCCGCGCGACTCGGCCGATCATCAATGCCGAGAGCAGTCCCCACACGCCGGCGCCGAGGTAGAAGTTCACCGACAGCACCGCACTGGCCGCCGCCCCACCGAAGATGGAGTGCGACAGCCCGTGGCCGATGTAGCTCATCTGGCGCAGCACCACGTACACGCCGATCAGCCCGCAGATCGCTCCGGCCAGCACGGCCACGATGATCCCGTTGCGGAAAAACGCGAACTGGAACGGCTCGAACAGGTTCACGATGACCCCAACGGCGTGTCAGTGACCAGCAGGAGCCCGCCGTGTTCGAGCACCTCCATCGGTGCGCCGTAGGTTCGCTCGAGTACGTGTGGCGTCAGCACGTCGCGGGGCGTGCCGATCGCGATGAGCTCGCGGTTCACGCAGGCGATGCGCGGCAGGTGCGTCGCCAAGCCGTTGATGTCGTGCGTCGTGAGCACGACCGCCATGCCGTCGCGATGGAGGTCGGTCAACAGGTGCACCACCTCGTGGCGAGTGCGCACATCGACACCCGACGTCGGCTCGTCGAGCACCAACAGGTCGGGTTGGCGATGGAGCGCACGGGCCAGGAAAACGCGCTGTTGTTGGCCGCCGGACAGTTCACGGATGTGGCGGTCGCCCAGGCCGGCGAGCCCCAGTTGCTCCAACACCGACGCCACATCACGACGCTCGGTCGCGGTCGCCCACGGACGACGTTTCGACGCGGCCCGCGACATGAGCACCACCTCGCTCACCGTGATCGGGAAGTTCCAGTTCACGGTCTCGACCTGAGGCACGTACGCCACCCGCCGGCCGGGCTGGCGCTTCACCGAACCATGGCTTGGCGTGAGGTTGCCGAGGATGATCCGCAGCAGGGTGGTCTTGCCCGAACCAGACGGACCGATGATGCCCAGGAACGAGCCAGCGTCGATCGAGAGGTGGATGTGATCGAGCACCACCGGACCGCCGTAGCTGTGCGACACACCGTCGACCTCCACGAGCGGTTGGTCGATCGCGTCGGAAGCTCCCGCGGTCGTGCGGTCGTCGATGTCCGTCACTGCGGGTACTCCGCCGTGTCGACCGCGACATCGCCGACATCGATCGCCCGGAGTGCTGATGCGTCGCCGCCGAGTGCTTCGACCATGGTGATGTAGTCGAACTGCATCAGACCCAGGAACGAGTGGTCGGGATCACCAGGCTCTCCTGGCAGATCGTCGTCGCGCAGCACGTCGACGTAGGCGACGCCGGCCTCCGCACCGATCTGCTCGAGCACCGGGCTGGGGAACACCTCTGACCCGAAGATCGCCGGCACGCCGGTCTCGCGCACCTGCTCGATCAAGCCGGCCACCTCCTTCGCCGTCGGTTCGTCGAAGTTCGATGGCTGGATTGCGCCGATGACGGTCCAGCCGTAGGTCTTGGCGAAGTAGGCATAGGCGTCGTGGTAGGTGAGCAGATTGCGCTGCCCTGCGGGCACCGTGGCGGTGGCGGTCACCATCGCCTTGTCGAGCGCTTCGATGCGGGCGACGTACGCGGTCGCGTTGTCGCGATAGGCGTCGGCGTTGGCAGGGTCCATGCGCACGAGGACATCCCTGACGGTCTCGGCGTACTGCTCGGCCATCGGCGGGTTCGTCCACAGGTGTGGGTTGGGCTTGCCCCCCTCGAGCGGGAACGAGAAGTCGTAGATGTAGTCGGCGACGGGCAGGATCGCCGTACCCAGTTCGCACAGCGCCGCACCGTCGGGGAGGTTCTCGGTGGCGAGATCCTTCGTCGGTTCTTCGAGCACCAACCCGTTGGCGAACAGCACGTCGGTCTGCGCCAAGGTGGCGGCCACGCTGGGCGCCGGCTCGAACGTGTGTGAGTTGGTGCCTTCGGGCACCAACCCGGTGATGTCGGCCAGGCCACCGGCGACGTTGGCGACGATGGAGGTGATCGGCGCTACGGTCGAGCTGATGCGGATCCGCTGCCCGTCGGCGACGGGCGTGCCGGATTCGCACGCGGTGCGAGCGTCAGCCTGAACGTCGCCGCTCGCGTCGGGTGTCGGTTGCGATGCGGAGTCTCCGCCGCATGCGGTGATGCTCAACGCGCTCACGAGGCAGATCGTGCTGATGGTTCGTGATGCCACGCCTCGAACGTATCGCAAGCTGGTCGCAACAGCGGACTGGCCGACAGAGGTCACGTCGACCTCCACTCCCGTCGTGGACGTAGTGTTCGGTGGGTGACCGGCACCGACGCAATCGATCGCACCCTTCAGGCGATTCGGGAGCAGGGCGGTCGCGTGACCGACCAGCGCAGGGCGATTCTCGGCGTGTTGTTCGACGAGTCCGATCATGTGACCGCCGAGGAGCTCGCCGGCAAGGTGCAGGCGGCGCTGCCCGAGGTGCACATCACGACCGTGTACCGCTTCCTCGACGCGCTGGAGCAGATGGGTCTGGTCGCCCATGTGCATCTCGGGCACGGACCTGCGGCGTTCCATCTCACCACTCACCGCCACGCCCACGTGGTGTGCGACGACTGCGGACAGATCGAAGTGGTTCCCTCCTCCACGTTCGACAGGTGGTCGTCCGAGCTGCAGGACCAGACCGGCTTCCGACTCACCGACCAGCACTTCGCCCTCGCCGGCCGCTGCAGAGCGTGCTCCACGTGATGATGCCGACATGAACGAGGTCGACATGAACGAGGTCGACAAGAACGATGCCGACATGAACGATGCTGAGGGGAGCCGACCGTGCCGCTGACCCCAGAGATGGTGGGCCGCGAGTTCGGCCATCTGTCCGTGCGTTGCGACGCCAGGTGGTTGATGGCCTTCGCCGCCGGCGTGCCCGACGAGCGGCCCGAGCTGTACGACACGACCGCCGATCTCGTCACCCATCCGATGTTCCCGGTCGCGCCCGAGTGGGAGCTGCTCGTGACGCAATCCGCTGTGCCGGTCGGCATGACCCGCTCCGAGGTGCTTCGAGGCGTGCACGCGACACACGCGGTGCTGCTCGAGCGACCCGTGCGGCCCGGCGAGCAGATCGACATCCGTGCGCAGGTGATCGGGGTCGACCGCCGACGCGCGGGCGCCACGCAGGATGTGGTGTTCGTCGCCACCGCAGCCGATGGGTCGACCATCTGGCAGACACGCATGGGTTCGATCTTCCTCGGGGTGGAGCTGGACGGTGAGCCGACGTCGGTCGACGTCGGGTGGCCGACGGCACCGACCGACGATGTGCCCGATCGACCGATCGCGGCGCAGCCGAGCCATGTTCGACCCATCGATGCGCACGTGTACTCCGAGTGCGCACGGATCTGGAACCCGATCCACACCGACATCCACGTCGCTCGCAGCGCAGGCCTTGCGGACCCCATCCTGCACGGCACGGCCACGCTGGCCCGTGGTGTCTCGATCGCAACGACACTGGCCGGCTGGCCGCTGTCCACGGTGCACCGCGTGAGTGGTGAGTTCACCTCGATGGTCGCGCTCGACTCCGTGATCGAGATCCGGTTGCTCGAAGCGTCAGCAGACCTGTTGCGCTTCGATGTGCTGACCGGCGACGGGCGGCGCGCCATCACCGACGGTCAGGTGGCCCGGCGGGGCCGGTAGCCGGCGCGTGCGGTGGACGAGCCGGGATCACGATCCCGGTCGTCCACCGGGGCTTCACACGCCCGTTCCTGCCTTGGTCGCCTTGTCGGTGATCTGGAACGCCAGGGGCACCTGCGCCTGCGCGACTCGCTGTCGATCAGCGGATCGTCAACGGGCTGTCAGCGATACCCCCGAGACTCAGCGGCATGTCGCACCTCACCGATCCACTCGTCGCCGCCGTGATCGCGCGCCTCGTGGCGGGTGATCCGTTGACAGCGGTGCTGGTGGCTGCGGCGGTGCACGACCATCCGGGTTCGTTCGATGCCGCTGCAGCGTTCGTCGTCGCGGTGGATGCATCGCCCGAACAGGTCGCGCACGCACGAACGTTGGCCACGACGCGTCGTGACCGCCAACATCTGGTGATCATCGAGTGCTGGCGCGACGGTGAGCTCGATCGGGTTCAGTTGCTGGCCCGAGATCACCTGTCGTCGTTCCCCGACGATGTCGTGATCAGCTGGCTTGCCGGACAGCGGTGAACCCTCCGTAGCGGTCGTGGCCGTTCTGGTGGCGCCGGTCGTTCCTGGCGAACTGACCGCGCAGGTCGGCGTTAGCTCGCTCGTCCGCGTCGTCGTCCAGCAGGACGGGAAGTTGTTCGTGGAGCCGGCGGAGCGCCGACGCCAGTCGTGACTTCGCCGTGCCTTCCGGAACGCCGGTGATCCGTGCGACCTCGCAGAACGTGTGCCCCGTGAAGTAGGCCAGTTCGATCGACGTGCGCTGCGGTTCGGGGAGGTGGGCGACCGCTGTGCGCAGCTCGTCGAATCGGCGCGTTTCATCGTCGGCATCGACGACGGTGTCGGCGATATCGCTCCCGGTTGGGCCGCGCTCGGCGTCGTCACGACTGATGACCAGGTGCTGACGCCGCCGCCGGCTCGACTCGGCACGGATGACGTCGATCGCCCGGTACCTGGCCATCGCCATCAGGAGCGTCCTGAGCTCGCCCCGCACGGGATCGACGCGGGTCGGGTGCTGCCAGAGGAACGTGAAGACCTCCTGGGTCACGTCCTCGGCGGCACACGGGTCGATCACGAGCCGTCGAGCCGCTCCGCGGACATGGTTCGAGTGCCGTTGATACAGCGCCGCGAAGGCGCTCTCGTCGCCTTGTCGCACCAGTGAGATCAGTTGTGGTTCATCGATGTCGGAGACGGCAGTCGGCATGCCGACACCGTGGAAGAGCCCGCTGACGATCCGCTGTGCACGCGCTGATCGAATGCTGATCGAATGCTGATCGTGTCGCGAGCCTGTCGCCGACGTGGTCGCTCCGTGAGACGCCCCTCATCAAACCGTTGGTCGAGACCAGGTCGAGGCCCCGTGGGTCAGCAGCATCTCGAGCTCGCGGTGCACCGAGTCGAGGGTGACGTGATCGCCTGCGAGGCGGCTCGCGCGTTGGGCGGCCCGGTAGGTCTCGGCCGCCGCGGCGACCTCTCCCGTTCGAGCGCGCGCTGCGGCGAGATGGGCGAGCACCTGACCTTCGTCGGTCATCGATCCGAGGGCCCGCGCACCGGTCAGCGCGGCCTCGAAGTGCCGTACCGCACTCGCATGGTTGCCGCCCTTGGCAGCGACCACCCCGCGAAGCCTATGCGCAGCATGGGTGACCCACGCATCGGGGAAAGCGCCCAACGACTCGAGCGACGACTCGACGTAGCGGTCGGCAGTGACCGGATGGTCGAGCAAGTGCTCTGCCCAGCCGATCGACAGGCGGGCCATGGCCACGCCCCAGTCGTCGCCCAGTTCGTCGAATCGGAACTCCGCGGCCTTCACCAGATCGCTTCCTTCGTCGATGCGGCCGGCGTGCATCAGGACGCGGCCCAGCGTGGAGTTCACCTCCACGACATCGATCTCAGGGCCGCCCTCGATCCGCGCGGCTGCGCGTCGTCCGAGTGTCACGGCTTCGGCATGGGCGCCGATGCGGGCGAGCAGTTGCGCTGCGCATCCTTCGGCACGCGCCACGGCCGTGGGCGGACCGGCGCCATCGCTCGTCGCGATGGCGCGCAGCGCGCGAGCCGCTCCCGCCTCGCTGTCGCCGACCATCATCCATGCCAGGTAGAGATCACCCACCAGGTTCAGCGCATCGACCGCTGCGTTCAGGGCCATCCAGTCCAGCGCGGCGTCGATGTTCGCTCGCTCGGTCCGAACCACCGTGAGCCACAGGTGTTGATCGCCCCCGCGGATGCCTACCCGTGCTCGACGGCCCAGATCGACGACCCACGATGCGTGTGACAACGCGATCGCTCTGGTTCGTCCGTCGCTAGCTGCCTGCGCAGCCGCGAACGAGCGAACTCCTTCGAGCGCGGCGTATCGCGCCGTCGATCCGGATCGGTCGGCGAAGATCAGTGAGCGTTCCGACAGGTGGGTGACGAGATCGAGCACCTCGCCCCGAGGAACGTCGAGACCCGACATGATCGCTTCGAGCGCGCTCAGCGTCACGCCTCCGGGGCACGCCGAGATCGCTTGGAGCGCGACCTGGCTGTCGGGGAACAACAGGTCGTAGCTCCACGAGATGGTCGCATCGAGCGTCTGGTGCCGAGGAGCCCGGCTGCCGTGCACATCGCGAAGGAGCGAGAAGCGATCGGCGAGTCGGTCCACCACCTCGCGAACGGTGAAGACCCCACATCTGCCGGCGGCCAGTTCGATCGCCAACGGCAGATCGTCGAGCCGCCCGCACAGCTCCTCGATCAGATCGAGGTCGTCGAAGTCGATGCGCGGCGCGACGTCGCGCGCCCGATCCATGAACAACTCGACCGCGGCTGTGCGTGGCAGCGGCCCGAGGGGCCACCGCCCTTCGCCTGAGATGCCGAGCGGTCGTTGACTGGTCGCCAGGCAACGAACGCCCGGTGCCAGTTGTAGGAGTTGGTGCAGCACCACTGCGAGTTCGTCGCCGAGGTGCTCGCAGTTGTCGAGGATGAGCAAGAGGTCGGCATCGCGCAATCGCTCGCGCACGGCCACGGATGCATCTGGTCCAGCGATCCCGAGGCCGATCGCCAGCGCATCGAGTACCCGACCGACGTCGGTCACCGCTTCGAGCGCTACGAACCACACCCCGTCCGTCGGTGTGCTGATGAGGCGACCGACCTCGATCGCGAGCCGCGACTTCCCCACGCCACCCGGACCCGTGATGGTCACCAACCGGCGACGCGACAGCAGCCGTTCCACAGCCATCAGGTCGTCGTCCCGACGGACGAACGACGACACGGGGTGGGGCAGGCGAACCGGACCGATCGTCGCCGGTTCCGCCGGCGCGGTGCTCTCGGCCAGCACCATCGGCGAACGCACGATCGATGGGTCTTGCATCAGGATCTGTCGTTCGAGGTGCTGCAGCCTCGGGTTCGGATCGATGCCGAGGTCGTCGACCAACCGTTCGCGCAACTCACGGTATGCGGCCAACGCGGCGACCTGTCGACCGTCTGCAGCGAGGGCAAGCATGAGCACCTCGACGAGCGGCTCGCGCAACGGGTGCTCCGCGACCGCGGCTTCCAGCTCGGCGATGAGCGGCCGCAACCGGCCGGCGGTCACTTCGAGTCGCGCCCGCTCCTCGAACGCCGCCAACCTCAGCTCGTCCCAAGGTGCCGTAGCGACCAGAGCGAACGGTGACTCCGAGACGCTGGCGAGTGCCGGGCCTCGCCACATCGCCAACGCATCCGCGTAGAGCTGCGACCCTGCGTCGGTCCCGGTGGAGGTTGCGGCCCGGGCCCGGGTGATCAGAGTGCGGGCGTGCAGAGCGTCGACCGATGCCGGATCGACGTCGAGGAGGTACCCCGGGCGTCGAGCGACGATGTGGTTCGCGCCGATCAGTCGTCGCAACTCCGACACCTTCACCTGGAGCGCGTTCGTCGCTCGTGCGGGAGGTTCGTCTCCCCACAGTGCGTCCACCAGACC
>JAYSLK010000429.1:0-1973 GCA_043725585.1 Actinomycetota bacterium | reverse complement strand
ACGCGATAGCCGACGCACACCTTCACGGTTTCGAAGCCATCGAGGACGTCGAGTTTGGTGAGCGCGAGCTCGCTGAGAGAGTTCACCTTCACCGCATGGCGCAGCATCACGCAATCGATCCACCCAGGCCGACGACGTCGGCCGGTCACGGTGCCGAATTCGCGGCCGACCTCGACGAGACGGTCGCCGACGGCGTCGAGCAGTTCGGTGGGGAATGGCCCGGCTCCGACACGAGTGGTGTACGCCTTGGTGATCCCGACGATTCGATCGATGTCGCGTGGCCCCAAGCCGGTCCCCGCGCAGGCACCACCCGCGGTGGGATTCGACGAGGTGACGTACGGATAGGTGCCGTGATCGAGGTCGAGGAAGGTCGCCTGGGCGCCTTCGAGCAGCACGTGCTGGCCGGCGGCCAACGCGTCGTGCAGCACGTTCACGGTGTCGGCGATGTAGGGGGCCAGGCGAGCGGCCAGTTCGCCGAACTGAGCCACGATCGCGGCGACGTCGAGGGCCTCGCCACCGGCACCCACGATGGCGTCGCTCTCGATCGCCGCCCGCTCGGCAACGGCGGCTGCGAACGCAGCCGGATCGAGCACGTCGCCGGCACGCATGCCGACGCGGCGGGCCTTGTCCGCATAGGCAGGACCGATGCCCTTCAGCGTGGTGCCGATCTTGGCGTCGCCACGACCCTGCTCGAACAGGGCGTCCCACGCCTGATGCCACGGGAAGATGAGGTGCGCGTGGCTGCTCACGAGGAGCCGGTGGCACGAGATCCCACGCCGCTCCAGCGTGTCGACCTCGTTGAACAGCGTGGGCATGTCGACCACGACGCCGTTCGCGATGACCGGCACGACGTGGTCGTAGAGAATTCCGCTCGGGATCAGCTGTAGCGCGTAGCGCTCATCACCCACCACCACCGTGTGGCCAGCATTGTGCCCACCCTGGTAGCGGACGACGTAGCCGTGCTCTTTCGACAGCAGGTCGATGACCTTGGCCTTGCCCTCGTCGCCCCATTGGGCGCCGACGACGACGGTGACCGGCATAGAACGCTCCTCACACGCAGGCGGCGTGGCGCCCGCTCTCGGTGATCCGGTGTACCGGAACGTGTGCCGAGCCTAGCCGGTCGATGCCGGTTGGCCTCGATCGCACCCGAACCCTCCGCACCCGAACCCTCCGCACCCGAACATCGGTCAGTTCCGGGTGACCCACCAGTAGTGCTCGACCGGTTCGAAGACGTCGGCAAGCCGATCGCTCCACTTCGGGAAGAACATCCGGTACTGGGACGCGTAGTGCCGGAGCGCCTCGTCCTTCCGGGCGAGATCGACCGCGAGCGACTCGCGCTGAGCGCGACGGCCGCCGGCATGGAGATCGGCGATCAGGTCCTCGTAGCCGCCACCCCATGCGTACGGGAGGTCCTCGTACACGATCACCGACGACACGGTGGGGCAGACGTCGAGTGCGAACTCGAGCAGGTTCTTCCTGAGCAGCACATGATCGGTGTGCGATGGCCCACCTGGCTTCACGCGCAGCAGAGGGATCGACACCTTGTGACGTTGCATCCGGAACCACGAAGGCGTCGCGCCCAGCCCGGCCGGAATCGCCAGAACGGTGGGCTTGTCGTGTTCGGCCACGATGTCACGGAGCTGTTGATGCATCGCGGTGACGACGAGTTCGGTGTCGCCCGGCTGGCGATACTGCTCCTCGCACTGGTGCAGGTACCGAGTGCGAACGCCCACGACCTCCATCGCGCGCCGATCCTCGTCGTATCGCGAGGCCATGGCCTCGGTGCTGGACGCAAAGCCGCTGTATCGATCCCAGTCGCTCGGGCTGCCGTCGGCCCGAGGCGCGGTGAACACGGTGATCGACTCGACGTCGGGTGAGACCTGGGCGGCGAGACTCATCAGTCCGAACGCAGACAGCGGGCTGTCGTCGAGGTGCGGCGAGATGACCAACACGCGGTGCGAGGAGAGCGCGTC
>JAYSLK010000428.1:0-3956 GCA_043725585.1 Actinomycetota bacterium | reverse complement strand
GTCGGTCGCTCGGTTCGTCTCGCGCTCGGATCGGTCGGCCCGGTGATCCTTCGCGCACCCGAAGCAGAAGCGATCGCGTCGGCGGCGATCGACTTCGAGGCGAACACGATCGCCCCCGATGCGATCCGAGCCTTCGGGGATGCTGCCGGAGCCGCAGCCCGTCCGATCGACGATCATCGCTCCAGCGCGGCCTACCGGCGACGAGCGGTCGAGGTGCTCGCACGACGCCTCATCACCCGCGCATGTCCCTCGATCACCGGAGAGTTCTCATGAACCAGATCTACACGTTGCGGGTGAACGGCGAAGATCGTGTGGTGCGCGATGCCTGGGTGGGGGAGAGCCTGCTCTACGTGTTGCGCGAACGCCTTGGGCTGATGGGCTCGAAGGGCGCCTGCGAACAGGGCGAGTGCGGTAGCTGCAGCGTGCTCGTCGACGACGAACTCGTGTGCGGATGCCTGGTGCTCGCCGCGAGCGCGACGGGTCAGCAGATCGTGACCATCGAGGGCATTGCGCCGGTCGGGTCGCCGAGCGACGTGCAGCAGGCCTTCGTCGACGCCGGCGCCGTGCAGTGCGGATTCTGCACGCCAGGCCTGATCATGGCCACCCATGCCTTGCTCGACCGATCGCCCGAGCCCACCGAGTACGAGATCCGCGAGGAGCTGTCCGGCAACGTGTGCCGCTGCACCGGCTACGGCCGGATCATCGATGCCGTGCAACGGGTGTCGGTCTCTCGGAGGGCTTCTGCCGAGGTGACATCGTGAGCCCGACCGTCGCAACCGGCGCGGCGGTCGCGATCGGGGCGCTGTCCGGTCGGCTGGGCGACAGCCCCGTGCGGCCCGACGGGGTGGCCAAGGCGCAGGGGTCGTTCGAGTTCTCCGGCGACCTGACGGCCAACGGGTTCCTGTGGGGTTCCACGCTGCGGTCGCCCCACCCGTACGCGCGCATCGTGTCGATCGATCTGTCGGGGGCGTGGAAGATCACGGGCGTCGAAGCGATCGTGACCGCGGCCGACGTGCCGGGGGTGCCGACCTACGGCCTGATCTCACAGGACCAACCGGTGTTCGCCGCCGAGTTCGTGCGGTTCGTCGGAGAGCCGGTCGCCGCCGTTGCCGCCGATCACCCCGATACGTGCCGGCGCGCGCTCGAAGCGATCATCGTCGTCTACGAGGTGCTCGAGCCGCTGACCGACCCCGAACGTTCCCTCGACGGGTCGTTTCCACACATCCATCCGGATGGCAACGTGTTCCGCCACCAGCGGATCGTCCGCGGCGACACCACGCTCACCGGTGACGTCGTGGTCGAGGCCGAGTACGAGATCGGGATGCAGGACCAGGCGTTCCTCGGGCTCGAGGCTGCGCTGGCGATCCCCGACCCCGGTGGAGCCGGCGTCGAGCTGCACGTGGCCACCCAATGGCTCCACGAGGATCAGCACCAGATCGCAGCCTGTCTCGGTCTGGCCGACTCGCAGGTGCGCCTCACCCTCGGCGGGGTCGGCGGCGCGTTCGGCGCCCGCGAGGACATCAGCCTGCAGGTGCACACGTGTCTCCTCGCGCTTCGCACGGGGCGACCGGTTCGGATCGCCTACAGCCGGGAGGAGAGCTTCCTCGGCCACGTGCACCGGCACCCCGCCCGCATCTGGATGCGCCACCACGCCAACACCGACGGAACGATCGTCAAGATCGAGGCGAGGTTCGTGCTCGACGGTGGTGCCTACGCGTCCACGTCATCGGCGGTTCTCATCAACGCCGTCACGCACACGCAGGGCCCGTACAAGTGCGAGAACGCCGTGGTCGACGGCTGGGCGGTGCGCACGAACAACCTGCCGTGCGGGGCGATGCGCGGCTTCGGCGTGGTGCAGGCCTGCTTTGCCCACGAGGGTCAGATGGATCGGCTCGCCGAAGCCTGCGGCCTCGATCCCGTCGAGATCCGACTGCGGAACGCGATGGAGACCGGCGATCGGCTGATCACCGGTCAGGTGATCGAGAACGTCGCGCCGGTGGCGCGTTGCATTCGCGAGACCGCGGCGCTCCCGCTGCCCGACGAGCCCGTCGGCGGCCGCGACGGCGATCCGATGCGCCTGCCCGGTGGCGCCGGTCTCACCGCCGACCGCAGCCACATCCGGCGTGGCATCGGGTGGGGTGTCGGCATCAAGAACCTCATGTACTCCGAAGGTTTCGACGACTTCGCGACAGCTCGTTGCACGCTGCTCGACGGCGTGGTGTCGCTGAAGTTCGCGACGAGCGAAGTCGGTCAGGGCTTCGTCACCATTGCCGCCCAGATCGCCCGCAGCGTGCTCGGGGTCGACGACGTCGTGCTCGAACCGATCGACACCACCATCGGCTCGGCAGGGTCGACCTCGGCATCGCGTCAGACGTGGATGAGCGGTGGGGCCGTCGACGGAGCATGCCGGCTGGTGCGCGAGCAGCTGTTCGCGCACGTCGGAGCGATCCACGGCGTCGAGCCGCTGCGGCTCGGGATCGACGGCCGCGACGTGATCGACACCATGGGTGAGTTGCGCGTGTCGGTCGCCGACGCAGCGCGTGGCGTCACGTTCCAACAGACGTTCGAACACCACCACCGCCCGACCGAAGAGCTCGACGAGAACGGCCAGGGAAGCTGCCACACGGCATTCGCCTTCGTGGCCCACCGGGCGGTCGTCGATGTCGATCCCGACCTGGGTTTGGTGAAGGTGGTGCAGATCGCGACGGCACAGGACGTCGGCCGCGCGCTCAATCCACTGAGCGTGCTCGGCCAGATCGAGGGTGGCATCGCCCAAGGTGTGGGGCTTGCCGTGATGGAGGAGATCATCCAGATCGAGGGCCGGGTGCGCAACGCCAACTTCACCGACTACCTGCTGCCCACCATGCTCGACATGCCCGACGTGGTGGTGAGCCTGATCGAAGAGCCCGACCCGATGGCACCGCTCGGCGCGAAGGGCGTCGGCGAGCCGCCGTGCATCTCCAGCACCCCCGCGGTCGTCGCCGCGATCCGCGACGCGATCGGCAAGGCCCTCACCCGAGTCCCCGTGCGACCGAGCGACATCGTCTTCTGATTCGGTCTTCTGATTCGGTCTTCTGATCGCAGAGCTTCGATCGGGTCAGCGATGCATGGCGCAAACGGCTCGTCTACATTCTCATCACGCACCGGTTGGGATGGTGCCAGAGCCCCAGGGGAATCACCATGTCTGACCCGGTCGCGTCCTCAGCTGCAGTCGTCAGCAAGGAGCTGATCTATCACCGCTTCTTGCTACCCGCAGTGCAGCGCAACGCCGGTCGGCCGTGTACCACCGACGCCGCCACCGGCGTCACCCACACCTATGCCGAGCATCTGGAACAGGTGACTCGTGCGATCGGTGGGCTGCGTCGCCTGGGCATCGGCCGCGGTGACCGCTTCGGGGTGATGATGGCGAACTCGCCCGAGTACCTGCAGCTGTTCCATGCAGCGATGCTGGGTGGAGGTGTGGTGAACCCACTGAACCTGCGCTTCGCGCCGGCCGAGCTGGTGTACGTGCTTCGCGACTCGGGCAGCAAGGTGTGCTTCGTCGACAGCATGTTCGCCAAGGTGATCGACTCGGTGCGTGACGACGCAGGCATCGAGACAGTCGTGCTCGTCGGTGGTGGGGAGGGCCCGCACGACATCACCTACGAGGCGTTGCTGGCCGAAGGTGAGCCCGTCCTGCCCGACGAGGGCGAGGAGTCCGATCCGGTGGTGTTGATGTACACCGGTGGCACGACCGGCATGCCGAAGGGGGTGCTGGCCAGCCAACGCAACCAGCTGATGAACGCCCACCACTGTCTGGCCACTCTGCCGTACACGCGGAACGGCACGCTGCTGTGCCAGACCCCGATGTTCCACGCTGCGTCGACCCTGTCGATGGTCTGCGTCTCGGCTGTCGGGGGCCACTTCGTCACCTTGCCGATGTTCGAGCCGGCGGCAGCGATGCGAGCGATTCGCAC
>JAYSLK010000427.1:0-2241 GCA_043725585.1 Actinomycetota bacterium | reverse complement strand
TGCCGGGCATCGGTCGGTTCGCCCGGTGCTCGTGGGGGCTCGGCGTCGAGATCCACGGCGACAAGGATCCGCATTGGATGGGCGCCACCAATTCTCAGTATGCGTTCGGTCACTTCGGCGGTGCCGGTACCCTTCTGTGGGTGGACCTGGGGGCTGTTGACGATCGTGGTGTCGCGTGCGTTGCGCTCACCGATCGTCCATTCGACGACTGGGCCGACACGGCGTTGCGGGAATGGCCTCGGCTGAGCGACGCAGTGGTCGCCGAGGTGCGCGCCGACCGTGTCGCTGGTGCCCACGGAGAGCCGGAGGCTCGTTGATGGTTCTCCGGCCGGGCGATCGTGTGCGTGTGGAAACCACAGGTGACGACGGTTTCCCGATCGTGAAGTACGGCTTCGTCGGTGGGGCCACCGGTAGCGTCGAGCAGCCGGGCCCGATCGTGGTGATGCTCGACGGTGAGCTGGGCGGCGACGTCATCGATCCGTGCTGCGTGCAGCCCGTCAGCATCACCAACGTCGAGCTGTGCCTGTCGGGTGACGACTTGATGAACGAGCCCGACCTGCGGCGAGGACTGGTGGCGCTGTGGCACGCCGAGGCCGACTCTGCCGGCCTCGACGTCGACGCGCTCCACCCGCTCGGCTCGCCCTTCGGCGTCGGCCTGCGCGACTCGAACGACTCGTGGGCATTGGCCGAGCTGATGGCAGGCGGCGAGCAATACGTCGTACGCGCGTTCCGAGTGCCGAACGAACCAGGGATGGTGCGCGTGCGGGCCGATCGTCCCAACCGATGGGACGCGTAGACCGCACCGCAGCACCTGGCTGGATCGCTCTGCTCCTCGCCACTGCTGCGGTGGGCATCGCCAACAGCGTCGTCTTCACGCTGCTGAGCGACCTGCAGGACGCATACGGCTTCGGCACTGCCGGCCTCGGCCTGATCGCCGGCGCCGGCATGGGCGTCGGGTTCATCAGTCAACTGCTCCTCGCGCCGTTGGCCGATCGGGGCCACTCGAGACGGTTGCTGCTGGCCGGTCTGGCTGCTGCCATCGCCGGGAGCCTGATGTTCGCGGCATCGTCCACGCTGATCGCGCTGGTGATCGCCCGCGCGATCGTCGGATTGTCGAACGGCCTGTTCCTGCCGGCCGCCCGTGCGATCGCCGCCAGCATGTCCCCCGATCGCGTCGGCGAACGACTGGGCACACTCGGCGGGGTCGAGCTCGCCGGGTTCGTCACCGGTCCCATCATCGGAGCCGTCCTGGTCGACCCGTTCGGTGTGCGCTGGCCGTTCCTGGTCTGTGGCATGGCCGCCTTGGTCGCATTGGTCATGCTCGCAGGGCGACCGCTGCCTGAACCGGCGAGGTCTTCGGTCAGGCACCGGCTCAGCCTCGATCTGCTGCGGCTGCGCGAGATGCAGATCGGTGTCCTGCTCACCATGGCCGTGGTCTTCCCGGTGGGCATGTCCGACGCGATCCTCGACCGGTACATGACCGACCGCGGCGCATCGAACGTGATGATCGGCATCGGCTTCCTGATGTACGGCATCCCGTTCGCGCTCCTGGCCACCACCGGTGGGCGCCTGGCCGACAGGCACGGTGCGTTCCGGGTGAGCATGATCTCGCTGGTGCTCGTTGCGCCCATCACCGCCGTATACGGCGTGTTGTCGGCCCCGTTGGTCATCACCGCCCTGTTCGCGGTGGAGGGCAGCGTGCAGGCGCTCGGCGTACCGGCCACGCAAGCCTTCGTGGCCCAGTCGGCACCCGTCGGCCGCTCGTCTGCCGCACAGGGACTGTCGGGCGCGCTCAACATGTTGGGTGGCACCGTCTCGGCCCTCGCCGGGCCACCGATCTACAGCGCCTGGGGTGCCGGCGCCGCGTTCGGTACGGCCGCAGGCCTGGTGGCGATCGCCGGTTGCGCGGCAACGGCGCTGCGGCGGACCACAGCGCCGCTGCCGGCAACCATCGTGTGAGCCGCTGCCCACACCGACACGGTGACGTCGTGGGTGGCGCGGATGCTCAGCGGGTGATCAGCTGAGGCGCTCGATCACCATGGCCATGCCCTGGCCACCACCCACGCACATGCTCTCGACGCCCCAGGTCTTGTCCTCGAACTGCAGACCGTTGATGAGCGTGGTCATGATGCGTGCGCCGGTCATGCCGAACGGGTGACCGAGCGCGATCGCGCCACCGTGCACGTTCATCTGCGTGTCGAGGTCGATCCCGAGGTGCTTGGCCGAGCCGATCACCTGCAC
>JAYSLK010000426.1:0-8315 GCA_043725585.1 Actinomycetota bacterium | reverse complement strand
CCGGCGGCGAGCGCCACGACCGCGACGCCGCGTCGCGAGGCGTGCTCGCCGGGCCCGAGATCGTCACTGCCAACCCGGTCCCTCGTGTGGGTCGGGGGTTCGGCGGGGGCTGCTGGTGCTTTGCCGATGACGACCGAGCCATCGTGTATGCCGGGGTCGACGGCAACCTCTGGTGGCAGCCCCTGAGCCCGACAGCCGGGATCGGCGCCGCGTCGCCGGCTCGGCGGCTCACCGACCACGGACCTGACCGAGTCGTCCAGGCTCCACACGCGACCCAGGGCAGCCGAGTCGTCTACGTGTTGGATCAGTCGGAGGTGTGGCAGGTCGATGTCACCTTGGGGCAGTCGCGACGGCTCGACGACGGCACGGCCGACTTCTGTTTCGACCCACAGGTGATGCCGTCTGGCACCGGCGCGAGCTGGCTGGCGTGGAACGTGCCCGACATGCCATGGGACCACGCCAGGATCGTCCGCCTGGACTTCCGATCCGGAGTGCCCGACGAGTTCGTTCCGCCGAACAGCGCGCAGCAGCCACGGTTCGCGCCCGACGGCACCCGCGTCTGTGTGCGCGACGACACCGGGTGGACCAACGTGTGGTGGGGAGATCGACCACTGGTCGACGAGCCGTTCGAGCATGCGGGACCGACATGGGGGTTGGGTCAGCGATCGTTCGCGGTCTCGCCCGACGGGGCTCACGTCGCATTCACCCGCAACGAGGCCGGCTTCGGGCGGCTCTGCGTGGTCGATGTGACGTCGGCGCTGACCGGTGCGGTCAGTGCCGTTCGCGAACTCGGGCGCGGCGTCCATGGCCAGCTGTCGTGGTCGAAGGATCGAATCGCGGCGCTGCGATCCGGGGCGCGCACGCCGACCGAACTGGTGGTGTACGACACGGCAACCGACCATCGACGCGTCGTCGCGATCGCATCTGACGTCGCTTGGGATCGCGAGGTGCTCGCTGAACCGATCACGGTTCAGGTGCCCTCTGCCGATGGAGGGATCATCCATGCCCGGCTCTACCGCGCCGAGTCGTCCCAGCGCGACGAAGGCGACCCGGCACGCATGATCTGCTGGCTGCACGGTGGGCCGACCGATCAGTGGCAGGTGACGTTCATGCCCCGCCTGGCGTACTGGCGCGCGCAGGGCTGGGACATCCTCGTCCCAGACCACCGCGGCAGCACCGGGCACGGTCGCGGGTATCAGCAGGCATTGCGGGGGAGGTGGGGCGAGCTCGACATCTCCGACGTCGCAGACGCGGTCGCCCACGCGCATCAGCGCGGTCTCGCCACGCCCGAGCGCACCGTGCTGATGGGTGGATCCGCCGGCGGGTTCACCGTGCTCGGCGTGCTGCGGCAACATCCGGGGCTTGCAGCGGCAGCAGTTGTCGCGTACCCGGTCGCCGATCTGGCCGACCTGGCGGAGCGCAGCCATCGTTTCGAACGTCACTACACACGCACCCTCATCGGCGAGCCGCCGCCGGCGCCGGAGATCGACGAGCGTGCCCGCGATCGTTCGCCCACCTGGTTCGCCGACCGTCTCACCACACCGCTGCTGGTGCTTCACGGCGAGGACGACCCGGTGGTGCCGGTGGGCCAGAGCCGGGTGCTGGTCGAGCGGATGCGCGCTGCAGGTGCCGACGTGGAACTGGTCGTGTACCCAGCAGAGGGGCATGGGTTCCGGCGACGGGACAGCCAGATCGACGAGTACCAGCGGATCGCTGCCTTCCTCGGTCGGCACGTGGCCACGGCAACCCCTGAGCGATAGCGTCGGCGACGTGGATCGGCCCCTCTCGATCCCACTTTCGACGGGACGGCCATGACCGACTGGAACCCCAACGACCCCGATGCCACCCAGGTCCACTACGACATGGCGGCATGGGACTTCGACCAACAGGCAGAGCTTGCCGCAGCGATGGCAGATGCCGAGATCCCACATGCGTGGGACGGCAACGAACTGATCGTGCCCGAGGAGATGGAACAGGCGGCCGATGAACTGATCGAACGGATCGAGGCGGTCCTGGGCATCGTGTCCGACCAGGGTGATGAGGGTGATGCAGGCGACGTGTTCGAAGGCGACGATCGCCCGGCGCCGGTCGCGCTGGGCGACGACGAACCCACCACCGAGTACGACCTGGCCGACTGGTCGGTGACCGAGATCGACACGGTCTCGATCGCGCTCACCGACGCCGGCATCCCGTTTCGATGGGAAGGCCAGGTGCTGCTCGTAGGCACCGCCGACGAAGAGGTGGCCGAGGCATTGCTCGACGACATCGAAAGTGGCGAGTACGTCGACGTCGGCGGCGCCAACCCGCCCGCCGTTGACGAGGTCTCGGCCGAGGTGCTCACCACGTTCTTCCTCGCCGCCGAGCGCTTGCGCCGCGATCCTCGCGATCCTGACGGCCTCGATCATCTCCGCCGGGCGACCGACGTGGCCGACCTCGACGTCGCCCCGTTCGGCATCACCCCCAAGCTGTGGCACCGCACCGTCGAACTGGCCGAAGAGCTCGTCGACGCACTCGTCGAAGGCGACGAGCCCGACCACGACGCAGCGATGGACTCGGCCGCCCAGCTCCACGAGCTGCTCCGGCCCCACGTCTGACCTCGCGAGAGACGCGGACGGGTCGCCACCATGTTGCTCGCTGAGCTGGAGGTGTGGCACTCGCGTCCGACGACCCCGACGCGTCGAGTAGCACTCGGCCACCTGGTGTTGCCGACCGACCCAGCCCCCGGATTCGGTGGCCTGCTGCTCGGCGCGGTCATCGCTGCGCACCTGCCCGAGGTCGAACCCGATCTGGTGGCCGATCTGCACAGGTTGTTGCACCAGATCGAGAACGGCACCAGGGTGACACAGCCCCGATTGCGTCATCGGTACCAGGTCGACCGACATGGGCTGGCGGTCAGTGTCCACCGCCTCGTCGGCGACGGCGACAACGTTCACTTCGATCTGCGCGCTCAGGGAAGCCCGTTGGCCCAGGTGTTGGGCGCCGCGTACGCCGTCGAACGACTCGACGACGCATCTCGACGTCTGCTCGTCCCGGTGTTGCAGCGCGCGATGCGATGGCGCGGGCCGATCGGGCCCTCGTTCATCTCCAACCTCGCCGGCACTGCGGCGACAACCCTGTCGGCCATGGCCGATCCTCGGGCATGGGCACTCGAGTTGCTCGGCTTCCCGCTCGGCACCGCCAAGGTGACCAAGCGTGAGGTGACCACGCGCTACCGCGACGGCCTTCGCCGAGTGCACCCCGACCACGGTGGGAGCGACGCAGCGGCGAGCAAGGCGATCGCCGACCTTGGCGAGGCACGGAAGATCCTCACATGAGCGTGGCGAGCGTTGGGAGCAACGGCCATCAGGCGTCGATGCTGCTGTTCCCCGGAGCCGGTTCGAACCGCGACCACCCGACATTGGTGGCGATCGAGCAGGCCGTCGCGCCCCGAGTGTGTGTGCGCGCCGACTTCCCGTATCGCCGGGCCGGGAAGAAGCTGCCCGATCGCGCCCCGGTACTGATCCAGGCCGTGGTCGACGAAGCCGCTGCAATGGATGCCCCTGCCGTGGTGCTCGGCGGACGTTCGATGGGCGGACGGATGTGCTCGATGGCCGTGGCCGAAGGGCTCGTGCCGAACGCTGTGGGCCTGGTGCTCATCAGCTACCCGCTGCACCCACCCGGCAAGCCCGACAAGCTCCGCGTCGATCACCTGCCCGACATCGACGTCCCGTGCCTCTTCATCCACGGCACCAAGGACACGTTCGGCACACCCGAAGAGTTGCAGCAGTGGACGGTGACGCTCGCCGGTGCGCCGGGCACCCTCACCCACGTGTGGGTCGACGGCAAGGGTCACGATCTGAAGCGAGCCGACGAGCAGATCATCGATGCCATCACCAGCTGGCTCGGCCGGGCGGGGGTCGACCGCGACGCGTGACCCGTCGCGGCCCGTGGCGCCCCGTGGAGTCATCACGCGAGGACGATCGGATCTGCGTCTTCGGGGTTGATCTCTTCGAGCGTCCGGTGAGCAGTTTCTGGATAGGTGGTGAACACCACGACCGCCGTCACCAGTTGCGCACATGCGAGCAGTCCCATGGTCGTGCCGTAGCTCCATCCTCGATCGAGGAGGTGGCCGGCAACGAGCAGTCCGATGCTGCCGCCCACCAGAGCCATGGCGACGATGAAGCCGCCGGCCTGCCCCCGCCGAGCGGTGGGGAACAGCTCGGTCCGGTACACCGAGAACGCCGGGTACGCGACACCTGCCAACAAGCCACCCGCGAAGGCGGCGATCCACATCACCACACCGCCGACCATGAACGACAGCACCAGACCGAAGGTCGCGAACGGGATCGACACCGCGAGGACGCGTCGTCGACCCGATGTGTCGGCCAGGCGGCCGCCGAGCACGAATCCGATCGACGCTGGCGTGGCCGTTGCCAGCGTGAAGATCGCGATCGTCGCGGCGTTGTAGCCGCGGACGTCGTCGAGGTAGCGATTCTGGAAGTAGGACGCCGGGGCGATGAACAGGTTGGCCAGGAAGGCGACCGACGAGATGATCGCGAAGCGCTTCTTGTCGATGTGAGCCTGGCCGACGTGATGGGTCTCGACGATGTGTTCGAACCGCGGTGTCTCGGTGAGGCGCCGGGTGGTGGTGACGGCCACGACCAACCACACGAGCGCGAGCACGTAGACGAACCGCCAGCCGTGGTCGCCCAGGTCGGCGAGGGGCAGGGCCATCACGGCGATCCCCGCCCCCAATCCGCTCGCCATCGCCAGCACGCTCACTGCGTACGCACGGCTGTTGCGTGGCATCTCTTCGGCCGCAGCGACGGCGATGAGGAGATCGAGCGCGATGCCGAGCGGGCGTGCGATCGTCTGCGACGCGGTGAGCACCCAGAAGTTCGGGGCCAGCGCACCGAGGGAGGCGAGGGTCGGGGCCAGCCACGCGAGCACGATGATCATGCGCCGCCGCCCGAGTCGGTCCGCCAGCACGGCGAACGGCAACGCCAGCACGATCCCACATCGCACGACGACCCCGGCGAAGCCTTGCCCCTGCTCGGTGATGCCGAAGTCGTCGGCAGCGAAGTTCACCGTCTGCGTGAACAACGTGTTCACGAATGCCGACGGCATCGACACGGCCGCCAGCAGCCCCAGCACCAGGACGTGTCGCGGTTCCAGGCGGTCGGGCGGCGCCCACTTCGGCTGGGCGCCGGTACCCGCGCCGTGGTGCTTCAGCGACGCCCGAACCGGCCAGCGGAACAGCCAGCCGAACCACGGGATGTCGAGCCGATAGGTCGTGGTGTCGTGCACCCGGTCACCGACCACCTCGACTGTTCGCCGGTACTCGACGAAGGGACCCTCGACCTGCTCGAACACCTCGATCGGAGAGGCGTCCGCGCTCGAGACGAGCGCCCGTTCGGCCACGAGGCCGTTGCGAGGCGTGCGGGCGCGCTCGAGGTCGGATGTCGCCCACAGCCGGGCGACTCGGCGGGGGGACCTGAGCACGTGCCGAGAGTAATACCAGGCATACTTGTCAGCCATGCCGCCGAGCCCGCCCGACCAACCCGGTGACGGCAGCAGTCTGGAACGACGCAACTCCGACGCCGTGATCGTGGTGGGCCGGTCGGCGCCGCTGCGCGGCGAGGTCGTCGTGCCCGGAGCGAAGAATTCCGTGCTGAAGCTGATGGCGGCCACGCTGTTGGCCGATGGCGAACACCACATCACCAACGTGCCCGACATCGCCGACGTCACGATCATGAGCGATCTGCTCGACGCGATCGGCATCACCACCAGCCGGCCCGCCCCTGGCCATCTCGTGATGGTGAACACCGGCGAGATCACGCCCGTCGCCCCGTACGAACTGGTGGAACGCATCCGGGCCTCGATCAACGTGCTCGGGCCGTTGCTCGGCCGGTTCGGCCATGTCCGCCTGTCGCTCCCCGGTGGTGACGACTTCGGTTCGCGCCCGATCGACATGCATCTCGGTGGGCTCGAGGCGATGGGCGCCACGATCACGTTCGACCACGGTGATGTGGTCGCGGTGGCTGAACGGCTCCACGGTGCCGACGTGACCTTCGAGTTCCCCAGCGTTGGCGCGACCGAGAACATCCTCACGGCGGCGGTCCACGCGAAGGGCACCACGGTGATCGACAACGCCGCCCGCGAGCCCGAGATCTCCGACCTGTGTTCGATGCTCGTGTCGATGGGCGCCGACATCGAGGGGATCGGCAGCTCTCGATTGGTGATCCACGGCGTGGAACCAGGAACGCTGAGGGCAACGAGCCACGAGACCGTCCCCGATCGCATCCAAGCAGCGACCTACCTCGCTGCCGCTGCCGTCACCGGTGGTGAGTTGTTCCTGCGTGGTGCGCGGGCAGATCACATGGACATGCTGTTGCGGAGGTTCACCGACATGGGGCTCCAGCTGGTGCCCCAACATGACGGACTGATGGTCTTCGCCCCCGATCGCATGAACGCGATCGATGTCGCCACGCTGCCCTACCCCGGCATCGCGACCGACTACAAGCCGCTCATCGTCACCATGCTCGCGGTTGCCGACGGCGTGGGCATCGTGACCGAGAACCTGTACCCGGGTCGATTCCGATACGTCGAGGAGCTCGCCCGGCTCGGCGCCGACATCCGCACCGATGGTCATCACGCCGTCGTTCGAGGCCGGCCCTCGCTCAGCGGTGCACCGGTCCGCGCTCCCGACATTCGCGCCGGCGCCGCGCTCGTCGTCGCAGGTCTTGTCGCCGAGGGCACGACGACGATCAGCGGCGTGCACCACATCGACCGTGGCTACGACGATCTCGTCGGTCGTCTGGCCGCCGTCGGCGCCTCGATCGAACGACGTCCGGCCCGCTGAGCGTGCCCGGCGGCCGCGGCTCAGGGCGTGGGTGATCGGTCCGTTCCAGGGCTGCCACTGCCGGGGCCGCTGCTGGGGGTACCGGGGATCGGCGACGAGGGAGATGACGGAGTGGCCGATCGATCGACGCGACGCTTGGCGAGCCGCAACAGCAGCACGACCACGAGCATCGGGCCGATGATCAGCAAGATCTCGTCCCAACCGCCCTGATGGGCCAGCACAACGGCGAGCGTCGGGTTCACACGACCTCGAGCACCATCAGCACGGCACCGGAGCTGTGGCTCTCGAGTTCGAACGACCCGGGCTGGACTGCGACGAAGGTGAACGTGGCCGTCTGCCCCGCCGGCATCTCCAGACCATCGCCCAGGTCGTAGCCGTGGAGGTGGAACTCGTCGTCGGCGTCGGGGTTGGTGACCGAGAGCGCGATCGTGGTGCCTTGGGCGACGCGCTCGATGCGCTGTGGGTTCGAATCGAGACCGATCGTCACGCTCAGCGAGTAGGGAAGGTCTGCGGTGTCGGGTGGCGACGGGATGTCGCCTGTGCCGACCGGAAGCGGGATGTCACCCGTTCCCACCGGGAGGGGGATGTCACCCGTGCCCACGGGGAGATCGGGCGTCGAGCTGGTTGCCGCTGGGGAACCGGTGGTCGGTGCCGCAGCAGCCGTCACCAGGTCGATCGACGTGGCGGGAGTGCTCTCGTCGTCGCCTCCGCACGAGGCGAGTGACAGCGCGAGTGACAGCGAGAGGGCCATGGCGAGCAGCGACGCACGGCAGGCTGTCGGACGTTGTCTCATGAATCGCCATCGTAGGGCCTCTCCTGGTTGAATGGACGGTGCCCTGTCCGGCCGGCCAGCGCACACCGAGCCGATCGATTCGACCACCATGAGCCGCCGCTTCCGTCCCACCGCCGAACTGTTCGCCGATGCCCGCACGGGCGATCGGGCCGCGATCGCCCGCCTGCTCTCGCTCGTCGAGCGGGGCGGCGACGATGCCCGTGAGATCGGCAGGCTCTCGTCACCACTCGGCGGCACCGGATACACGGTCGGTCTGACCGGTGCGCCGGGTGCCGGGAAGAGCACGCTCACGAGCTCGATCATCAGCCATCTGCGCAAGCAGGAGATCGAGGTGGCGGTGCTGGCCATCGATCCATCCTCACCGTTCACAGGTGGAGCGATCCTGGGCGATCGGGTGCGGATGCAGGACCATGCCACCGACCCCGGGGTGTTCATCCGGTCGATGGCCACGCGCGGTCACCTGGGCGGTCTGTCCCTCGCGACACCAGAGGCGGTGCGGTTGCTCGACGCGATCGGTCGACGCTGGCTCCTCGTCGAGACCGTCGGTGTCGGCCAGGTGGAGGTGGAGATCGCCGGAAAGGCAGACACCACCGTCGTCGTCGTGAACCCCGGGTGGGGCGACAGCGTGCAGGCCAACAAGGCCGGTCTGATGGAGATCGCCGATGTGTTCGTCATCAACAA
>JAYSLK010000425.1:0-4342 GCA_043725585.1 Actinomycetota bacterium | reverse complement strand
ACGGCGCATGTACGCGCAGCCACAGCACCTGCCCGAGCAACGGTGGCGACGGCAGACGCTCGATCGGAAAGCGCGAGTACACGCCATGCCCCGTCGCTCCGCCGATGCTCAGCACCTCGTGGTACGAGAAGTGCTCGGTCAGCACCTCATGGGCGCCGGCGCACAGTTCGCTCACCACCACCACGTCGGGTCGCTCGGTCAACAACGACTTGCCCGCCGCTGCCATGTCGGGGTTCCAGTACCAGAGGTTGGCCGCCATCAGCCGCACGCCGTCGCCGGCCACGGGGGCCGACACCCGTCGACGCGGCCACCACGTGAGCATCGACGCGACACCCGCCACCGCCACCAGCCCGATCGCGAGCCCCGTCGCACCGCCCTGCATCGTCGCCAGGGCCGCCCCGATCGCCACGACACCCACACCCGGCACCGCGATCGCGATCAGCTCCCACAGGTCGACCAGGAAGCGGCGCACGGCCCTGGACGCTACCGGTGTGCTCGAAGCACGACCCAGCCGCCTCCACGGAACTCGACGCCACAACGCGGTCAGCTCGACACGAAGACGACCATGCTGACGACGGCCGCCACCACCACGGCGACGAGAGCGGGCCGCACAGTCGGTTCGAGACCGCCCGTACGGGCGACAGCCACCGCAGCGATCGAGCCGACGGTCGCGTCGACCCTCGGCGAGCCCACACCTGCGAGCACCCCGACCAGCACGAGCACCAACGGCCACGTCGCGAACAGCGTGCCGACCAGTGCACTGTCGCGACCCGTCGCCCCGAACAGGCCCGACCACAGCACCAATCCGAACACCGCGACGATCAACCACCACGGCATCGTGCGGGCGGCCGAGATCTCCAACGCGATCAACACCACCACGGCGGCGACCACCTGAGGGATCTGATCCGTCTCGGGCACGCAGCAGTAGATCGCGAACTGCACCACCCCGATGAGCGCCGGGATCGACCCAGGGCGGGACATCCGTTCCTGGGCGACGCGCACCACCAGCGACACCAACACGGTGATCGCAAGTGCGAGCAGCACGACGATCGGGCGGTCGTGCAGAGCGGAGGCGTCCCAGCTCCGCCGCACCGCGACGACCCCGACCACCATGCCCACCAGCGCCCTCGTCACGAGCCCACCCGCCAGCCGCATCACCCGAGTGAACCACACCACGCCGGCGAGCACGTCGGATCGCGGTACGGGGGGTTCGCACGAGGCGGGAACTAGCCTCAGAACGATGTTGTCCGTCCTCTGCGTCTGCACGCACAACCGGACGCGTTCGGTGCTGATGGCAGGCCTGCTCGCCCACCACCTCCGGGCACTCGGGCTCGAGGTCGCCGTCAGCAGCGCCGGGACCATGGCCGATGACGGCC
This sequence comes from Actinomycetota bacterium, assembly GCA_043725585.1. Classification (GTDB taxonomy): domain Bacteria; phylum Actinomycetota; class Acidimicrobiia; order Acidimicrobiales; family Ilumatobacteraceae; genus VFMC01. The sequence goes on along the minus strand of JAYSLK010000425.1, from coordinate 2,966 downwards.
TGGCCACGAGCGAGACGATCAAGATGCTGGGCGAGCGCGGCATCGATCTCCGCGGCCACCGCGGCACCCTCATCGACGACCACATGGTCGAGGCCGCCGACCTCATCGTGACCGCCGAACAGGACCACGTGGTGACCATCGCCTCTCGGTGGCCTGACGCCTTCAGGCGCACGTTCACCCTGCCGGAGGTGGTCGCCTGCACGAAGCTCTTCGGCGGACGCCTCGGCGGTCCGATCGGCGACTGGCTCGACGTGCTCGCTGAGGGACGGCCGTCGGGCTTCACCTACCTCGACGATCGCTCGATCGGCGAGATCGTCGACCCCACCGGGCAGGACCGCCGAACGTGGCTCGAGGTGTTCGAGCTGGTCGACGATCTCACGCAGCGGCTCGCCAAGGCGCTCACCTGATGGATTCGCGCCGCATCGTCAAGCAGTTGAGCCGCGCCGCCGACGCGCTGCTCCCGACGCATGGCGGGGTGACCGTGCTGATCTACCACCGCGTCGGCGGCGAGAGCTCCAGTCAGGTCGACCTGCCAACCGACGAGTTCGATCGACACATGGCCCATCTGGCCGAACACACCGACGTCGTCACCCTCGACGATGCCGTTGCCGGCCTCGCTTCGGGCGACGAGCTCGGTCACCGTGTGGTGATCACCTTCGACGACGGCACGGCCGACTTCACCGAGAACGCCCTGCCCATGATCGTTCGCCATCGGCTGCCGGTCACCCTGTACGCGGCGACATCGTTCATCGACACGCAGACGCAGTTCCCGTGGAACGCCCCTCCCATGTCGTGGGCGGGGCTTCGCGACGCCACCTCCACGGGTCTCGTCACCGTCGGCTCGCACACCCATTCGCACTGGTTGCTCGACCGGCTCGATCCATCGGCGATCGCCGACGACCTCGACCGCTCCATCGAACTCATCAGTACGCACATCGGTGTCCGACCGGATCACTTCGCCTATCCCAAGGCACTCCCCGGGTCCGCGCAGGCCGAGATCGCCGTCCGACGCCGTTTCACCTCGGCTGCGCTCGCCGCGAACCGCGTGAACCGGCCGGGGCACACCGACCTGCATCGACTGTGGCGCACGCCCGTGCAGCGAGCCGACGGCTTCGACTTCTTCGTGGCGAAGGCGAACGGTGGATTGCGACTCGAGGGCGAACTGCGTGCACTCGCAGCCCGGGTGAAGTACCGGGGCGCATCGAGATGACCGAACCCGACGCGCTGCCACCGAAGCGACCAGGCGTACCCCGGCTGGTGCATCTCACCACCACCGACATGAGCCTCGACTGGCTCCTCGGGCCGCAACTGCGGGCGTTCGCCGCCGCGGGCTATGACGTCATCGGCATGTCGGCCGCCGGCCCGCATGTCCCTCGTCTCACCGAGATGGGCATCCCACACATCGACGTTCCGGCATTCACCCGCTCGAACAACCCGTTGCAGGACCTCAAGGCGTTCGTGCAGGTCGTGAAGCTGCTCCGTTCGATCCGCCCCGACATCCTGCACACCCACAACCCCAAGCCCGGCATCATCGGGCGCATCGCCGGGTGGCTCACACGTGTGCCGATGGTGGTCAACACCCAGCACGGCCTCTATGCACAGCCGTCGGACCGGTGGCAGCGGCGCCTGCCGGTGTACGCGGCCGAACGCATCGCGGCCGCGTTCGGCGATGCCGAACTGGTGCAGAACCCCGAAGATGTCGACACCCTCATCCATACCCTCAGGATCCCCCGTCGCAAGGTGCACCTCCTCGGCAACGGCATCGATCTCGCCCGCTTCGACCCCGAAGCCGTTCCGGCAACGACCCGCGAGGCGCTGCGGGCCGAGTGGAACATCGCCGACGGTGAGGTGGTCGTCGGAATCGTCGGGCGGCTGGTCCGCGAGAAGGGGATCGTCGAGATCCTCGAAGCCGCCCACCAGCTGCGCTCCTCAGGATCAGCGGTCCGGTTCGTGATCGTCGGACCCGCAGACCCTGGCAAGTCCGACGCGATCGATGCCGGTGCCTTCGACCAGGCCGCCGGCGACGGCGTGGTCTTCGCCGGCGAGCGCGCCGACATGCCCGAGTGCTATGCGGCGATGGACCTGTTCCTCACCGCCAGCTGGCGGGAGGGCTTTCCGCGCAGCGCCATGGAAGCATCGGCCATGCGACTGCCCACCGTGGCGACCGACATCCGCGGCAACCGCCAGGTGATCGACGATGGCGTCACCGGCGTCCTGGTCCCGGTACGCGACCCAGCCGGTCTCGTCGGCGGGGTCGGTTCACTGCTCGATCGTCGCGATCAGTGGCCGGCCATCGCGGCAGCCTGCCGCACGCGGGCCCAAAGGCACTTCGACCAACAGCGGGTGATCGACACGACGATCGACGTGTATCGCAGCCGATGACGGCTCAGCCAGGGTGACCGGGCTGGCCCTGCGGGTCGGACCGACCCTGCGGATCGCTGTAGCTGGGGTGATGAGCGACGAAGACGACGTCGACGAGCTGGCCGATCACCGTGCGCCGATCCGCTTCCGTGGCCAGCGGCCCGCCGAGCTCGTCGTTCGTGCGAAACGCCATCGCGTCCCACCTGCCGCTGCGCGAGATCGCCACGCCGGCACAGGGGTCGTCGAGCAGAGCGCTGTTCACCAGCGACCCGACCTGAGCGCGCAGGTCGGAGCCGGCGGGCACCACGACAGCGCCGAAGACACCCGCGCCGACAGGGGTGAGCGCGACGCGACGCTGACCGTCGAGCAACAGCCAGAACGTCGTTCGGTCGCCGCTGACGGTGGTGACCCGGATCGAGGTGACGGCCCCGTGGATAGCTTCGTGGATGTCGGCGATCTCGTGGTCGAGGTCGATGTGGTGGACGTACCCGTCGTCGTCGAGGAACGCTCGACACAACTCGCGGGCGACCAGGCTGGCGAGCCCCGCGGCCTCGATGTCGTCGATGCTGCGCGGCGGCTCTTCGAGCATGTCGAGGACGGGGAGC
>JAYSLK010000424.1:0-2009 GCA_043725585.1 Actinomycetota bacterium | reverse complement strand
ATGAGCATCGCGTTGCGGTGTGCCGCCATCGCCGGCTCGGCGAGCGACGCTGCCATCGCAGCGCGCAGCTCGTCGATCGCATCGGGCGTGAGGTGCCGCGTGGCGATCACCGGGAGGCACGGCACCTCCGGACCGTTGCCGACCAGAACGAGCCCGTCGACGAGCTCGGGCTCGAGACGGCTGATGTGAGCCCAGCTGACCGAATCGATGGAGGCCAGCTGGGCGAGGCCGGACTTCACTGCTCTCACGCTCTCGAGGTGAGCACCGGTCCATCGCACTTCGCCGGTCCAAGCACCCCCGGTGCCGTGCACCGCCGTCACCAGACTGACCCACCCCGACAGGCTGTCGGGGCCGTTCACCGCGGCCATGGCACCCGCGAACGACGCGAGCGGTGCGTCGTTGCGGGCGAGGATCACCGACCGGTAGCGGTGTGCCACGGCCTCGGGGATCGCGAACTCGAAGGTGCCCACCACCTGCACCTGATCGGCCAGCTGGGTGACGAGCGGCCACCCGCACGTGTACCCGACCACGAGGTCGGGCGAACGCCACGAGGAGTGCACATCGGCGTGCCAGGTGAGGTCCGCCGGCAGCCAGGGGACACGGCGTCGAATGGCATGCCAGTAGGCGTCGTAGGCAGCGCGCAGTTGAGGGAACGGATACATCCCGAGGCCGGCTTCACCCTCGCGCGACACCCCGGCCTGTTCGGTCACCTGCTGTTCGGTCACTCGCTGTTCGGTCACTCGCTGTTCGGTCCCGTCGCTTCGGTCCCGCCGCTTCGGTCACGCATGGACGGATTCGGCGAGCGGGTCGACCGCCTGTGAGAACGGGCGGATGCCATAGCGTCGCATCACCTCGATGTAGCCCCGGTAGTACCCGGCGCCGGCAGCAGCCGTGTCGGCTGATCCCAGGTCCGCCGTCAGCGCCGGCAATCGATACCAGGCGGCAGCGGGCACCTCGTGATGGGTCAGGTGCAGGTTGTTGTTCAGGAACAGCAGTCCGAAGAACCGACCGCTGCGAACCACCGCGCACCTCGTCGCCGGCGCCGGCACGGCCAGGTGCTCGACGAAGGAACGAATGTAGGTGACCGACATCCCGAGGTAGCTGTAACCCAGCAGGTACTGCCAGACCGGCACGTTCGCGAGACCGAAAACCACCCATCCGACCGCTGCGACCAACACCACGTGGAGCGCCCATGTCCGCATCGCAGCACGGCTCGTCCGAGCCCGCTTGAGCTCGCTCCACACGAGCGCCGGCGGCCCGATCATCGGGCCGATGATCAGGCGGCCGAGGAACGTTCGGTTCACCCGGAGCAACTCGCGCCGCACCGGTGACGCTGTCCGCCAGTCGGCAGGACTCACGTAGAACGACTCCGGGTCGACCCCCGGCACGGTCAGCTCCACCTTGTGGTGGTCGAGATGTGTGTCGCGGTAGATCGCGAACGGCAGCCACAGAGACCGGGGCACGATCACGAGGGCCGCGTTCAGTGCTCGCCACGGAGTGGGATGGCCGTGGATCACCTCGTGCTGCAGCGACATGTACCAACCGGCGACCAGCGCGAAGCCGACGAGGACCAGCGGCCACGGCAGGCGGTCGTGCCAGACGAGGATGGCGATCCAGCCACCCCAGCACCCCGCGGCGACGAAGATCGTCGGCCACTCGATCGTCTTCGGAGTCTGTGTTCGGTGTCGTCCCACTGCGGGAGATTGTGCATGACCTGGGGCGATAAACCCGACTCATGGAGTTGGGATTTGCGCGACATCCGTTGCACAACCAAGCGATTTCACCCCGGATGTGGTGAATGTACAACACTTGAAGTGTCTAGGCTTCACTCTGTGATCGATCGACCCGGCCTGTTGACCACCTTCCGCGAGCGCCTCGAGGTGGTCGTGCGGCGCAGCGGCCTCAGCCGGGGCGACTTCGCGATCCAGAACGAGCTCGACCGATCGACGCTGTCGCAGCTGTTGTCGGCGTCGAATCGGCGACTCCCCCGGGCCGAGACCCTCGCCGAG
>JAYSLK010000423.1:0-3159 GCA_043725585.1 Actinomycetota bacterium | reverse complement strand
CCAGTACTGGCTCGAGCCGGTGATGAAGGCCCTGTTCGTTTGCGCCCTCTTCGCAGTGGTCGACCTGCTCGTCCGTATCGTGCGGTTGCAGGGCGGTGAACGGCGGCGGCACGTTGTGGTGGGTGCCTCCGGCGTCATCCTGTTGACGCCGGCACTCATCTCGATCGCCGATATCGTCGGGTACGGCCCCGGCCTGGCCTCTGCATGGGCCGAGTTCGTCCCTCTCGGCCTGCTGCCGGTCGCGTTGGCCTATGGCGTGCTGCGCCAGGGGGTCCTCGGATTCCGCACGGTGGTGCGCCGTACGTCGGTCTATGCCGGTGTCATGGTGGTGTCGGCGGGGTTGTACATCGCAGTGGTCGGCGTCTTCGCTGCGCTGTTGGAAAACGGGTCGGGCGTCGGCTCGGTGGTAGCCACCGGCCTCGTGGCGGTGAGCTTGCAACCAGTGCACGCCGCAGCACAGAAGGGTCTCGATCGCTGGGTGTTCGGCGACCGCGACGAGCCGTACCGTGCGCTGGCCGGCCTGGGCCGACGATTGGGAGACAGTGCCGACGATCCGTTGGAAGTGTTGGCCAACGTTGTTCGCTCATCACTGAAGCTGGCCTCCGTGGCGATCGAATGGGACACGGCGCCCGGTGAGCATGTCGTGGCTGCCGTCGTTACCAGCTCACGGTCGCCGGGTGTCGTGCGGCGGGTACCGATCCTGTTCGAGGGCCGGCAGATCGCGGAGTTGGTCGCTGGCAGCGCCGAGGGAGAACGTGAGCCGAGCCCCGCCGAACAACGCCTTCTGCTGGACTTGGCCGCGGCAGCAGGTGCAGTGGTACAAAGCTCGCTGTACGCCGACGATCTTGCCCGCTCGCGCGGCAACCTTGTCAGGGCACGCGAAGAAGAGCGTCGCCGATTGCGTCACGACCTGCATGACGGGCTGGGGCCCACGCTCGCCAGCGTGGCGATGGGCCTCGACGCCGCGGCGACCCGCCTGAACGACGACAGCGAGTTGGCTCACCTGTTGCGCGACCTGGACCATGCGTTGCAGGACGCGATCGCCGACATTCGGCGTCTCGTGGCCGGCTTGCGCCCGCCGGCCCTCGACGACCTCGGCCTCGTTCCCGCGCTCCGCGAGCAGGCCTTCGACTTGGCCAGCCGCTCACAACGAGTCGACGGAGCTGCACTGGACATCGACGTGGCGGCCGACCCAGAGCTGCCGGCGATGCCTGCGGCGGTCGAGGTGGCCGCCTTCCGCATCGCAGTGGAGGGGATGACGAACGTGCTGCGTCACGCACATGCCACGAAGTGCACGGTGCGCCTCGGCCCGGCTGCCGGACCCGACGGCAGACCTGAGGGCGCGGCACTGGAGGTGGTGGTGGAGGACGACGGTCGCGGCATCGCTGACGCAGCTACCGCGGGCATTGGATTCGAGTCGATGCGCAATCGCGCCGAGGAACTCGGGGGGCGACTGCGCATTGGTCACCGCGTCGGCGGCGGCACGGTGCTGGCCGCGCTGCTCCCGCTGCATGACGGCCGACGCGAATGGGCGACGGCGTGATCCGTGTCCTCGTGGCCGACGACCACGCGATGTTTGTCCGCGCCATCACCACCCTGCTCGCCGGCGAGACCGACATCGAGGTTGTGGCCACCGCGGCCACTGGCGCCGAAGCGGTATCTGCGGCGCTGGAACATCGCCCCGACGTCGTGCTGATGGACCTGCACATGCCGGAGCTGACTGGCATCGAAGCCACTCGTCAACTGGCCGAGGCGGCACCCGATATCGGGGTACTGGTGCTGACCATGTTCGACGACGACGACTCTGTCGCAGCTGCGCTGCGAATGGGAGCGCGCGGCTACCTACTGAAGGGTGCTTGCCAGGAGGAAGTGGCACGGGCCATCCGCTCGGTGCACGCCGGCGACCTGATCATCGGTAGGCAACTGGTCCGACGCATGGGGGCGCTCCTGTCCGAGTCGGCACCGACAACGGCACCGGTTCGTCCGTTCCCGTCGCTCACCGACCGGGAGCTGGAGGTGCTCGAACAGCTGGCCCGGGGACTTGACAACACCTCGATCGGAAAGGTCCTGTTCCTCAGCGAGAAGACAGTGCGCAACTACGTCTCGGGAATCTTCGGCAAGCTTGCGGTCGCGAGCCGGGCGGAGGCTGTCGTCACGGCCCGCAATGCAGGCCTTGGCTGCTGACGCGAAAAGAGGCTCTCCTGCTGTATCCGTGGGTCAGTTTCGGTTGGGTAGGGGTGGGCAGTGGCCGCCTCGGTCGAGGAGGCAGAGTGCGATGAGGTTGTCGGTGGAGCGGAAGCCGTAGGCGATGCGGGTGAGGAGCCGGAGTTTGGTGTTGACGCTTTCGGTGAGCCCGTTGGACAGGCCGTGGGTGACGCTGGCGATGATCCCGGCCCGGTGGCGTTTGATGCGGTGGTAGAGCTCGACGAACGCGGGGATCCGCGAGCGGCGTGCCCAGGCAAGCCAGGCGTCCAACATCGCGACGGCTTGGTCGCCGCGGTGGTGGAATACCAGGCGAAGTTGTTCTTTGAGCAGGTAGGCGCGGTAGAGGCCCTGCTCAGCCAATTCGCGATGAATCTTGTCGGCACCTGAGGGCATCCTTTGTGACGACGAGCGGTTGGTGCTCGCAGGCTCACCATCTTCAGGCGGCGCCGGCGTTGCGGCGAACTTGGTCCAGCAAGTCGATCATCTGGTCGACCTCGTCGGAGGTGAACAGACCATCTGGTCCGGTGGGGCTGAGGTCGGTGAAGGGACTCTCGTAGAACCTCGCGGCCGGCACGATGCCGTTTGCGGCGAGGTGGTCGATGACGCCCGCGAGTCGTGCAAGAACGTTTCGGCCACTCGATGATCTCGATCACGCTCGGCATGTACAGCCACGTCGGCCCAACCCTCCACGACGAGGCTGCCGAGACCATCGCCGAGTTGATTCTGCAGAGGTCGGTTTCGCCGCGTTCCAGATGTGGCTACGCCCTCGCTCAGGCATCGAGTGAGGTGCCGATGACCTCTTCGTTGCTGACTGCGACGGACGCGTGTTCTTGGACGAGTCGCCAGTTGCCGTTCTCGCGGTGGAACACGGCGGTGATCCGGAAGGGTGCCGCGCTGCCGTCGGGAAGGATGAACGCGCCGCGGTCGGCTACCCATCCGACGGTGCCTTCCTCG
>JAYSLK010000422.1:0-2784 GCA_043725585.1 Actinomycetota bacterium | reverse complement strand
TACATCACGCTCATGATGTCGTCACCGGTGGCGGCCGCTCGGGCACCGAGGCACTCCGACATCTGAGGCTCGTAGTCGACCGGATCGGCCAGCGGGTAGATGACCGGGGCAGCGTTCTGGAACAGCGTGTAGAGGTTGGCCATCGAACCGGGCTCGTCGACGCGCACATCGTCTTCGGCCATGATCGTCGCCTTCACCTCGGGCTTGGCCATTTCCTTCACGCGCTCGGCCAGCGGGAGTGCTGCCAGGCGCATGTAGGTGGGCCGACGCAGGAATGCGTGATACCCCGACAAGCCGGTGACCAGGCCGATCGGGCGCGACGACACCTGCGGGTTCAGCTGCGAGCCGGACGCGTTCAATTCGAGCGTCTGGGCGAGCATCTCGCGGTACATGCCCGGGAAGTCAGGCGAGTTCACGAGCGTGAACGTGACCGGACGCCCGCTGTCGCGCGACACCCGGTCCATCGTGCACAGCTCCTCGAGCGGCGAGTAGCGCTCGCCTCCAAGAGCGTCGAGCTTGCCGACGGTGCCCGAAGGGATCATCTCGAACACACCCTTGCCGGCAGCCTTCATCGCCAACGCGATCGCGTGCAGTTCCTCCGCGGGAGCGAACGTGCCCGGCACGGGAGAGCCCCACAGCGATCGGTGACCGATGGTGCGGGAGGTGCTGAAGCCCACGGCGCCGGCTTCGATCGCCTGCTGCACCAGTCGACCCATCTCGGCCATGTCGTCGGCGGTCGCATCCTCGTTGTCGGCGCCGCGCTCGCCCATCACGTAGTACCGCACCGATCCGTGCGCGATCTGCGCACCGATGTCGAGTGAGTACTGACGTCCGGCGATGTAGTCGAGGTACTCGGGGAAGCTCTCCCAGCGGCCCCACTCGATGCCTTCGTACAGGGCCGTGCCGGGGATGTCCTCCACGCCCTCCATCAACTCGATCAACGACTTCTCGCCACCGGGCCGCACCGGTGCGAAGCCGACACCGCAGTTGCCCATGACGACCGTGGTGACGCCATTGCCGGCCGAGGGGTCCATCTCCTCGTCCCAGCTCACCTGACCGTCGTAGTGCGTGTGCACGTCGACCCAGCCGGGGGTCACGATCGCGCCGTCGGCCTCGATGGTGTTCGCCGCCGACTCGGTGATGGTGCCGCCGACCTGCACGATGCGACCGTCGCGCACACCGACGTCGCCGCGCACACCCGGCACACCGGTGCCGTCGACGATGGTGCCACCCTTGATGACGTGATCGAGCACGAATGTCCCCCTGGCTTGTCGTCGGCCTCTCGGCCGGGCGTCCGTCGTGGGAGCCTACGACGATGTCCGGCCCGGGTCAGGGCTGGACGACCGACAGCACACCGCGATGAGAGATGAGGGCGCCACCGACACTCATCTCTCATCGCGGTGTGTGGTTCGGGTGGGAGCGGGGTGGGTGGCGATGTCAGGCTGACGGGGTGCAGTACCGACCTGACGCCTCCGAACTGCTCGACGCAGTCGCGTCGCTGTTGGAAGGTGACGTGATCGCTGCGGTGCCACCACATCTGCAGCATCAGGTTCGTGTGGCCGCCAACCTGTGCCGCGTGCTGCAGCGCGAGTCGCAGCTGGGCAATGCGAACGACGCTGCCGAACACGATCGACTGGCCTCGATCCTGGAGACGGGCGACCATGATGACCTCTGGTCGCTGCGTGCCGCGCTCACCGCTCGCCTGGACGACCCTGCGCCGATCGACCCCGTGCTCGATCGATCGATCCGAGCCGCGTTGCTCGCCACGCTACGCGCCGATCTGGCGATCGCAAAGCCCGGCTACGACACCAGCACCGGCGCTCCGTGAGCGATCGTTCCCTCGACACAGCCGCGCTGGCCGACTGGCTGCGCGATCTGTGGATGGTCGATGGCGAACAGGCGCTCGCCGTCGAAGTGGTGGCCGAGAGCACCGCCGGCGCCCGGCGGCGCAACCTGGTGATCGACGTGCACGGCGGGCCACGACCAGGCCGCTTCGTGGCGACGGTGCTGCCCACCGCCGACATCGCGATCCTGTCGATGGCCGACGAGGCCGTCGTCCGGACGGTGGCCCGCGAACACGGTGTGCCGGTACCCGAAGTGATCGGTGTGTGCATCGACGAGTCGGTGCTCGGCGGTCAGTTCTTCGTCAGCGAGTTCATCGACGGCGAGACCATCCCGCGGCGCCTGCTCCGCCTGGTCCATGCGGAGGGCATCGGCCAGCGGATCGTCGGTCAGTTGGGCGATGGGTTCGCCCGCTTGCACTCGATCGATCCGGCGTTGGCACCGGCGGCGATGGCTGCGCGGATCGATCCGGTCGGTGCCGCGCTCGAAGCAGCACACCTCGTCGTCGCAAACCTCCTCCAGCCCGAGCCGGCGTTCTCGTATGCCCTGCGATGGTTGCGCGAACACCAGCCCGACGAGCCGTCGGAACGGCGCATCGTCCACGCCGACGTGCGCACGGGCAACATCATCGTCGACCGCACGGGCCTGCGCTCGATCCTCGATTGGGAGACGGCCAAGGTGGGCGACCCGATGGAGGACCTCGCATGGGTGTGCACGCGCATGTGGCGCTTCGGCGAGGACCACCTCACCGTCGGCGGGCTCGGCACCATCGACACCTTGCGCGACGCGTACCTCGCTGCGGGCGGCTCATGGGACGAGCACCGGTTCCAATGGTGGCGAGTCCTCGTCACGATGCGCTGGGGAACCGGTCTGGCCGGGCAGGCGGCGATGCACCTCGATGGGCGGTTCTCGTCGGTGGTGATGGCAGCGAGCGGACGCCGC
>JAYSLK010000421.1:0-3355 GCA_043725585.1 Actinomycetota bacterium | reverse complement strand
CTCGGCGATCAGGTCAGCTGGCAACATGTCGAACTGATGCTTGGCGGCGTCCATCGTCTCGTGCATCGCGTGCACACGTTCGACGGGATCATCGAGGTCGGTCGGCAATGTCGATACCAGTGCCGACACCCGGTTGGTCCAGATGTCGGCCTCGTCGCCGCTGCGGATCGAGATCGGCACCATCGCCACCAACGCCTCGGCCGGCAAGGCGTCGTGGCCGTGCAGGTAGCGGCGCAACGCCCCGGCGCACACGGTCATGACGACATCGTTGACCGTTGCCCCGAGATGGTTCTTCCTGCGCATCGGGGAACGTATTCCGTCCCGGTCAGTGGCGTACGTCGTAGAAGTACCGATCGACGAATGCCCGGTCGCGCCCGTCGATCGATGCCTTCACCTCGGCAGCGTGGCGTATCAGGCCGAAGGCATGCCAGTCACCGAATCGATCGAACTTCCTGGTCGAGGTGACCACCGGCGCCGTGCGCAGGTGCACGAAGCGCCGGCCGGTCGACCGACCGTGCTCGCGGAGACGCCTGGCGAAGTCGAGGTCCTCGGCGAGCAGCATCTCTTCGTTGAACCCGTGGATCGCATGGAAGTCGCCGGTACGGCACCAGAGCATGCCGCCGCCAAGGCCCGACAGTCGTACGCCCGCGCGGACGATCGCGTACGTGAGATCGACGCCGATCGAGTGGCGCTCCGGCTCGACCCCGGCGCTGCCCCCGACGATTCGACCTGTGGCCAGGTGACGCTCGACGTCGCCCAACGCACGAGGCGACATCAGGCTGTCCGCGTCGATGGTCACCAGGATGTCGCCCGTTGCCATCGCCCCACCTGCATTGCGCACCCGCCCGATCGTTCTGGCGTCGTCGAAGACCACCAGCGCGCCCAGGTCCTCCGCCACATCCGCTGTTCGATCGCTGCAGCGATTCGCGACCACGATCACCTCGGGCTGGTTCTGCACCGAGCGACCGGCGCGTGCGATCGCCTCGAGGCACGAGGGCAGCAGTCGTTCTTCGTTGTGCGCCGGCACGATGACGGAGATTCGTGTCACGGCGTCTACATCGTCATCACCACGCGCAACCTTGACCACCGTTTCAGCGTCTGCATCACGCCGGTCGCACACGCCGGTCGCACGCGCCGTCGCGCGATCGCACAGTCCGATCGCACAGTCCGATCGAGTTGCCGGATGCTCGCCGTATCGTGCAGTTCGTGACAGGTGGATGTCCCGACCAGACGGGCCCGACCAGATGAGCCCGACCAGATGAGCGCGGTGGAGGTCGACGGCCTGACCGTGCGTTACGGCGATCTCGTGGCGGTGCACGAGGTGTCGTTGCGTGCCGAGCACGGCGAGGTGACCGCAGTGCTCGGCCCGAACGGCGCCGGCAAGACCAGCACGATCGAGGTCTGCGAGGGTTACCGCCGCGCCAGCGCGGGTTCGGTGCGCGTGTTGGGGATGGTGCCCGCAGACCACCAGCGGCAGCTGAGCGAACGGATGGGCGTGATGCTCCAAGAAGGTGGGGTGTACCCGAGCGCTCGCGTCCGAGATGCGGTGCGGCACTACTGCGACCTCTACGGCCGAGGCGTCGATCACGATGCTCTGGTCGGTGCGGTGGGGCTCGCCGAACGATCGAGCACGACATGGCGTCGGCTCAGCGGAGGCGAGAAGCAGCGACTGTCGCTCGCTCTCGCCCTCGCCTGTCGACCCGAGGTCGCCTTCCTCGACGAACCCACGTCCGGTGTCGATGTCCTCGGTCGCGACACGATCCGGGCGATCGTCCGCGATCTCGCGGCCGGCGGGTGCGCGGTGGTGCTGGCCACCCACGAGCTCGACGAGGCCGAACGGTTGGCCGACCGCGTGGTGATCTTCGATCGGGGCGAGGTGATCGCCGACGGCACGCTGGACGAGCTTCGTCACGGTCACGACGAGATCCGGTTCCGAAGCGCCCCGGGTCTCGATCTCGAATCGCTCGCCACCGCCACCGGGCTCACCGCTTCTGCGGTCGGCCCTGATGAGTACCTCGTGCGTGCCGCAGCCGATCCGCAGGTGGTCTCACGGTTGAGTGGCTGGCTCGGCGATCACGGGCATCCCCTCACCGATCTGCGCGCCGGCGCGCAGAGGCTCGAGGACGTGTTCCGGCGCCTCACCGCTGCTGCTGCTGCCGACGGGTCCCGGAGCGACTCGACGCGGGACGTCGACGGCTCAAGCGCCGACGAGGCGTCACGATGAGCCGGCTGTCCGCCCAGGTTCGCACCGAGCTCCAACTCGTCGCACGCAATGGAGAGCAGCTGCTGCTCACGCTGGGCATCCCGGCGATGCTGCTCGTCTTCTTCAGCCTGGTCGACGTGCTGCCCACCGGCACCGACGACCCCATCGATTTCCTGGCTCCCGGCGTGCTCGCGTTGGCCGTGATGAGCACAGCGATGGTGAGCCTCGGCATCAGCACCGGTTTCGAGCGCGCCTATCAGGTGTTGAAGCGCCTCGGCGCCACTCCGCTCGGGCGGGGCAACCTCATCGCAGCCAAGATCGTCGCCGTCGCGGCTGTCGAGCTCGTGCAGTTCGCTGTCCTCGTGCCGATCGCTGTGGTCCTGGGCTGGAGCCCGCCGTCACCGAACTGGCTGTTGGCGGCTGTCGCCGTCGTGGTGGGCACTGTCGCGTTCGCCGGCATCGGCCTGACGATGGCCGGCCGATTGCGCGGCGAGGTCAACCTCGCGGCACAGAACGGCCTCTACCTCGTGCTGTTGCTGCTGGGAGGAATGATCATCCCGTTCGACGAGCTGCCGGCACCGCTGCGGACGTTCGCCCGGGTGCTCCCGTCGGGGGCGCTGGCCGATGTGCTGCGCGATGCGTTCGCCGATGCGGGGTCACGCCCTGGCACGAGCTGGATCGTGTTGGCAGCCTGGGCTGTCGTGACCCCGTCGGTGGCGCGGGCACTGTTCCGCTTCGAGGGCCACCGGTGACCCACATCGTCGCGTCGGGCTCAGGAACCGTTCTACAGCTTGGGCAGCCTCAGAGACTGTTCGGATAATTTCTGCTGGTAGAGGGGCAGATCGACCGTCTTTGGGTGGTTGGGTGCGATAGTTTGCATTGATGGAACCTGAACCTGCTGGGATTGTGCGTTCGTGGGGAACATCGCATGGCGATCTGTCCGATTTCGAGTGGGAACTGATCGCCGATCTGGTGAAGCCGTGGTCGGGCGGCGGGGAGATGGGCCGCCCATCGACGGTCGATCGCCGTCGCGTTGTGGACGCGATCTTGTACGTCTGTGCGACGGGCTGCCAGTGGCGTGCCCTGCCAGCGTGTTACCCGAACTGGAACACCGTGCATCGCCTGCACCTGACCTGGTCACGCGACGGCACC
>JAYSLK010000420.1:0-2777 GCA_043725585.1 Actinomycetota bacterium | reverse complement strand
GCTCCCGATCTGCCGAGTTTCGAGCTGTTGAGTCTCGATCGGTTGGGTCTCGGCCTGTGGCCTGTCCGTCTGTGGGGTCTCGGGGATCGGCGGAGACGTTGAGGGCGGAGCCGACGGTGGCGGAGTCTCCGCCGTGGTCGGCACTCCCGTGGACGGCGGCACGTCGCTGGTGGGTGCCACATCGAGCCCGGTCGTCACCGAGGGCACGGTGGGCGCCGACCCAGAGGTGGGGGCCGGCGACGAGTCGGCGAGCGTCGCACTGACGACACTCCGTTCCGACGTGGCCACCGGGTCGTTGCCGCCACACCCGGCGGCCGTGATCGCGACGACCACCGGCAGTGCGAAGGCTCGACCGATGCGCGGCGTGCGGCGAACGTTGGAGATCATTCCGTGTAGTAGTAGCAGCCGTACTGCTCGGCATCGCCCCATCGCACCGATTCACGCTTCGTGAGCGAGGCCCGATCGGTGAACTGCACCTGGTCGAAGCCGACGGTGACGATCTCGTTGCCGATGATCATCGAGCGTTGCAGTGGGTTCCAGCATCCCGTGCTCCCGCTGATGTCGTGCTCGATCACGCCGCGTCCGATCAGCTCTGTGCCCTGCAGCTGAGCGACGACCGCACCGCCCCCATTGCGAGCACTGAACTGGCTCGCAACGCACTCCAGGCCATCCGCGCACGGTCCCCACAGCGGCGAGGTCGGGATCACGATCGTGCCGTCCTCGGGCCAGTAGAGGAACGCCTTGTGGTCCCACTCCGCCTCGCTGGAACCGCCGATCTGCAGTGTGGACAGTTGCTCGGGGTTCGCAGGATCGCTCACGTCGAACAGCGACAGTTGGGTGCCGGTCGTTCGGCCCGACAGGTCGGCGTTCTGGCCCACGCCGAGCAGCAACCCCTCACCGACAGGATGGAGGTAGGCCGAGTAGCCAGGAATCTTCAGCTCGCCGACCACCCGCGGGTTCGCCGGGTCAGACAGATCGAGCACGTACAGCGGATCGGTCTGACGGAACGTCACGACGTAGGCGAGCGGCCCCATGAAACGGACCGCGTAGATCTGTTCGGTGACGCCGAGACCCGTCGCCTGTCCGATCTGCGCCAACTCACCCCTCTGCGGCCTGAGCACGGTGACGGCCGACTCGCTCGCACCGGTGCCCGTCCAGTCGTCGAGCGTGGAGGCGACACGCAGATCGCCCTCGTACTCGCCCATGGAGAACTGGTTCAACAGACGGCCTGGAACTTCGCCGGAGGCCACCCACGACGCCGATCCGTTCGCGCCGATTGCGAACTGATGGATGAGCGTCGGTGGCTGTTGTGACGGTGACGCGACGTCCGTTCCCGAGTTGAACCAGTCCCACGGCTGGGTGGCCATGTAGATGTTCGACGACGACGCGTACACGATGTCGCTGCTCGACACGATTCCCGCCGAGCCGACCGGGCTGGTACCCGCTCGCATGTCGAGCGTTGCGATCCACGAGATGCCCAACCCGGCGAACTCCCGCGGAGCCGCGACGTTGGCGCAGTCGAGCGAGGTGCTCATGTCACCGAACGACCCGTCGCCGTTCTCCTCGAACCAGCGTGGCATCCACTGCTCGATCGAGCTGTCGCGGATGATGCGCCGGTTCTGCTCCAACGCTCGATCCTCATCGAGGCCGAACTGGTCCGGATACACGAACGGCAGTCGCAGTGCGATGGTCGAACTCAGCACCAGGCGAGCGGTTCCATCGATTGCCCGGCTGGCGACAGCACGGCCCTCGAGGTGGCTGCGGCGCAGCAACGATGCCGCCGATGGATCGGTCACATCGAACAGCGAGACAATCGTGTCCTCGGCACCGCTCCACGACGACGTGACGACCAGCAGCCGTTCACCGTCGAGCAGCAGTTGATGCGTTCCTTGCGGTACGTCGATCGTGTCGAGCACACGAGTGCTCGCGACGTCGATGATGCGCACCCCGTCCTGGCCCGCCACGAACACCTCGGTGCCGTTCGTCTCGACGATGTCGCCTTCGTCGACACCGATCTCCTGGGTGTTCGTCGTGGAGAAGCCGCCTGCAGCGGTTTCGGCCGGAGCTGCCTGGTCGAAGGCTGCCGGCGCCTCGGTGGCTTCGGAGACTGCGCGCCCGTCGGCGGCGAGCGGCACCGGGCCGCCCCTCCAGTACGGGTACCCGCCACCCAGGCCCCACGCCGTCACCCGTTCCAGCGATTCTGCCTGGAGGTACCCGAGCAGCGCTGGGCAGTCGCTGAAGAACGTGAGGCGCGACCGGCCGAACCCGGCGGTGCGCGGTGGTGTCGCGCCCGAGTCGGGTGCATCCTGGTCGTCGGGAACCGTCGAGTCGATCCGTGTCGGTGCCGTGGTCGAGGGCGGTCGCGACGTCGAAGGAACTGCGTCGGGGTCGTCGGCGACACATCCGGTGATCACCAGCGTGGTCGCCGCCAGCATCGCCATGGCGACGAGCGAACGGTGCGAGGAGCAGTTCATCATGGACCGTTGGACGTCGTCGATGGCCTCATCGGTTCCCGCCGATCGGAACGGATGCTGAAAACGGCCGAACCCGCCCATGCGGGCGGGTTCGTCAGAACGTGGAGAGAGGTCGAGACCGACGCGACTCACCAGCGATAGTGGGCGAAGGCCTTGTTGCTCTCGGCCATCTTCTGCATGTCGTCGCGACGCTTGATCGCAGCGCCGAGGCCATTGGCGGCGTCCATGAGCTCGCCGGCGAGGCACTCGGCCATCGTCTTCTCACGACGCTTGCGGCTGAAGTCGACCAGCCAACGAATCGAC
>JAYSLK010000419.1:0-3206 GCA_043725585.1 Actinomycetota bacterium | reverse complement strand
CGGGAGCCCGTCGGCCTGTGCCTCGTCGAGCAGACGCAGCACTTCTCGCCACACCTCGGGCGCCTGATCGGGCTGGTTGAGGTTGACGCTCACCGGTTGTCCGGTCACTGCGGCCAGCTGGCGCATCCATGGCCACTCGCTGATGGGCAGGATCGCGTGCTCAGGGGCGAACTGGAACACGCCGTGCCCCGCGCCGCGGATGGCCGCACCGATGCCGAGGAGCTCGCGCGCGTCGGCGCTGGTGCCAGGGACCAGTTCGCCGTCCTTCGAACGGTGCAACGGTGTTCGGCTGGTGGAGAACCCGAGTGCTCCGGCGCGAAGGGCCGCCTCCACCTGCACGGCCATCTCGGCGATGTCGGCGTCCGTCGCTGTCTCGTTCGATGCGCCGCGCTCGCCCATGACGAACGCGCGCAGCGGCCCGTGGGCGATCTGTGACCCGACGTCGATCACGTGTTGCCTCGCCCCGAGCGAATCGAGGTACTCGGGATAGGTCGTCCACTCCCAGGTGATGCCCTCGGTCATCGCGCTACCCGGGATGTCTTCCACGCCCTCCATGAGCGCGATCAGCCATTCGTGACGATCGGGCGCCACCGGCGCGAAACCCACGCCGCAGTTGCCCATCACCACGGTGGTGACACCGTGCCAGCTCGACGGCGTGAGATAGGGGTCCCAGCTCGCCTGGGCGTCGTAGTGGGTGTGGATGTCGACGAAGCCGGGGGTGACCAGGCTTCCGTCGGCCTCGATGACCTGGCGCGCCTGGCTCGCCTGGCCGGTCGAACCCGCGGGGTCGACGGAGCTGATGATGCCGTCATCGACGGTGACATCAGCGTGCCGTCCAGGCGCGCCGCTGCCATCGACGAGGAACCCGTTGCGGATGATCAGGTCGTGCACGCGGGAAGTCTGGCACGACCTCCACTCGCGTCCGGCAGATATCAGTCGGATGCCGGATGCCGTGCAACCGACCGCTCGCTACTCTGCTCGCATCGATGTCATCTGGGTGGCCGACGACGAACCGAGCGCTCGGTTCCCGCTGTACAGCCGCGGCAACGTCGGCGAGGTGTTCCCCCATGTGCTGACGGCGCTCACCGGCACGTTGATCGGTGCTGCGGTCGCCCGGGGTCAACTGGAGTCGATCGCCGAGATGGGCGTGCTGAGCCCTGCGGAGATGGAGGGGTCGGCGGTCGGCACCGGCGTCTTCGGTGGTTACCTCTATCAGAACGCCTCGACGATGCGGCTCTTCGGCGTGCGCTCGCCGGGGATGTCGGTGGCCGATGTCGATCATCAGGTGATGGGGGACGTGCCCGGACTCCCGCCGTACGTGCGGAGCCCGGGCGATCGGAGTCTGCGAGCGAGCACGCGCGTGGTTCGCCACATCATCCGTCTCGTGCGGAGGCTCGACCTGTCGCCGCTCGAGCGGGCGCGAGCCGAAGCTCGGTCGTGGCTGGCGAGCATGCCCGATCTGCCGAGCGCATCCGATGCAGATCTGCTCGCCTGGCTGCGCACGTATCCGCAGCGTCAGGGCGACAGCATGCGGCGGCTGCTCAGCTCGAGCATGGCCGCGGGCGTTCCGCTCGGTCTGCTGCAGCGGCTGCTGGAACGGTCGAATCAGCACACGTTGGTCAATCGCATCGTGAGTGGCACCGGCGACATCGACTCGGCCCGGCTCGCCCAGCGAATGTGGGTGCTCGGTCGCATGGTCACCGACGACGGTCACCTCACGGCCGCGTTCGACGCCGGCCTCGAAGGCATCGCCGAACGCACGAGGGACACGGCGTTCTCGTCGGCGGTCGCGGCGTTTCTCGTCGACCATGGCCACCGCTGCAACGACGAGTACGAGCTGGCGTCGCCCTCGTGGTCGATGGACCCGTCGCCCGTGTACGCCGCAGTGGATCGGCTGCGTCGAGCACCTGCGGAGCGTGACCCCGAGATGGCAACCCGTCGTTTGGCCGACGATGCGGCGGCGGCGATCGACGAGGCTGCCGCCGGCACACCGCGGCCGCTGCGAAGGATGCTTCGGCGGATGGCCGACCAATCGCGGGTGGGAGCCGTCGGCCGAGAGCGGGCCAAGGACATCCTCGTGCTCGAGAACCTGGGCGCACGACGGGTGCTGCACGAACTGATGCGCCGAGCGGCGGAACGTGGAGGGCCGGTCGACACCCGTCTGGCGTTCTGCGTCACCGCCGACGAGCTGAGCGACTTCGTGGCGTCGCCCGGCCCGTTCTTCGCGATCATCGCCGAGCGAGCGGCGCTCCAGGACCATCTGAACGCTCGCGTGCCACCGGACTGGTTCGAGGGCCGCATCCCCGATCCGGGCACCTGGAAGGTGCGCGGCGACGAGGTCGCGCCCGCGCCGACCAGAGGCTCGGTCGTGCAGGGCATCGCCGTCAGCGGAGGCCTGGCGTCGGGTCCGGCACGAGTGGTCGACGACCCTGGTGACCCGCGAGGGCTCGAGCCGGGCGAGGTGCTGGTCTGCGCGATCACCGACCCGGCGTGGACGCCCCTGTTCCTCGGTGCCGTCGCGGTGGTGTGTGACTCGGGCGCGATGTTGAGCCATGCGGCGATCGTGGCGCGCGAGTTGGGCATCCCAGCGGTCTTGTCGGTGCCGGGCATCACCCGCGTGGCCGACGGCACGATGCTCTGGGTCGACGGCGACACCGGTGAGGTTCGCATCGGCTGATCTCGCTCTCCGGGGTCAGGTGTCGAGGCCGGCGATCTCTGCGTGCAGGAGCCCGTTGGAGCTGATCGCGGTGTTGCTCTCGAACGTGCGCACACCGTGTCTGTCGGTGAACGTGCCGCCCGCCTCCTCCACGACCACCTGCACTGCAGCGAGGTCGTAGGGCATCAGGCCGACTGCATCGACGGCGAGGTCGATCGCTCCCTCGGCGACCAGCATGTGCTGCCAGAAGTCGCCGAAGCCGCGAGCCCGGTGGGCTCGCTGTTGCAGCGCGACCAGTTCCCCGGTGAGACCGAGGTCGTCCCATCCCGCCGCGAACGTGACCGAGACCTGGGCTTCACCGATGGATGCAACCGTCGAGACACGGCATCGCCGCTCGACACCGGTGAACGTCGTTGCCACAGCACCCATGCCGCGTGCTGCCCACCAACGCCGACCCATCGCCGGCGCCGACACCACGCCGACGAGCGGGCCGTGGTCGACGTGCGTGAGGGCGATCAGGCTCGCCCAGACAGGAATGCCGCGGACGAAG
>JAYSLK010000418.1:0-1895 GCA_043725585.1 Actinomycetota bacterium | reverse complement strand
GTGGATGGCGATGCCGTAGTTGAAGTACACGGGGTTGAGCATCCCTCCGAGGGGACCGACGCGCTTGCCCTCGTAGCGGCGTGTGAACGCGAACATGCCGCCAGGAGTCTTGGAGTCGGCGCAGATGCCCTTCTCGACCGGTGGATCGATCGGAGCGCCTTCCGCGTCGGTGTCGAGCGTGACCGTCTCACAGAACTTGGCGGGGAGGCCGTCTGGCGTCAGCTCGCCACTGGAGATGTGGGCGATGAACACCGGTCGGTCGTCGGTGAACACGGCCAACACCTGCAACGGCAGGTAGACCTCGACATGAGTGGTGCCGGCGCCGAGCTTGCGCCGCGGCTCGATGACGATCGGGTCCTGCATCGCCTGCCAGAGGTCGTTGGTGACCGAGGTCTTGTTGTCGCTGTTGTCGAGCTCCTGCCACGTGGCACCGCCGACGAGCTTCTTGTAGGCCCACACTGCCTGCTGCGTGAGGCTGCCGAACTGTCCGTCGACCACACCCGGAGCGAAGCCGAGCTCGGTGAGCCGTGCCTGGAGCTGGCGGACATCGTCGCCCGCCGCACCCATCGCCAACGGCTGGGCGAAGCTGGTCTTGACGGTCGGCGCCGTCGGCACCTCGGACACGGTGCTCGGTGTGGCGGTCGGCGCCGGAGTCGCGACCGAGGTGGTCACGTCGATCCTCGGCCGTGCGTCATCGCTCGCGCCCGAGCTGCGCGCCGACAGACCTGCAGCGATGACCACGAGCAGGATCGAGCCCGCGGCGATCGCCGGAAGCCACCGCTTCGCGTCGCCGACGCCTGCGTCGTGGCCGGCATGGGCGCGAGACGCACTCGTGGAACGGATTCGCCGGGCTGTGGGCGGGGCCGCAGGGCGGGACGCGGGCCGAGTCGACGATCCGGACCGGTCGACGGGGCGCGACACATCACCGTGCTGACGATTGGGCTGACGACTTGGCTGACGACGCCCTGGTGGTGGGCCGGGAGGCCGGCGGTTGTTCACGGTTGCACCGGTGATCCGGGACGGATTCCTGCGAGTTGATGGGGCGACGGCGGGAAACCGTCGGGCGGACGAACGCACTGACGGGTCAGACGATACCAAGGTCGTCCGAGCGAGCACCCGCGGGCAGGCCCGACCGAGCTCGCCAGCGGGTCGTTACTCGATCGGGATGAGGCCGCGGAGCTCGCGCCGCAAGGTGAACATCTCGATCACGATGCGTTTGATCACCGCCAGCGACGACAGGGTGCTCTCGCCACGCGTTCGGGGGAAGTAGTCGACACCGAACTGGATGACCTCGAACCCCAGTTTGCGAGCCCGGATGATCAGCTCGGCATCGATGAACGAACCTTCGCTGCGCAGGGAGACGTGTTCGAACACCGAGCGACGGCACAGCTTGAAGGCGAAGTTGATGTCGCGCATGCG
Organism: Actinomycetota bacterium; assembly: GCA_043725585.1. Lineage (GTDB taxonomy): Bacteria > Actinomycetota > Acidimicrobiia > Acidimicrobiales > Ilumatobacteraceae > VFMC01. The sequence goes on along the minus strand of JAYSLK010000418.1, from coordinate 476 downwards.
CACTCCGAACAGGCGCCGGATCATGATGTTGTAGAAGAAGGTGTAGATCGCCCGCGACGGGCCCTCGCCCACGCGATCGAACCGGTAGGCGCTCACGATGTCGGCCTGGTAGTAGTCGAGCAGGCGCACGGCCTTGTGGAGCTCGGCCATGTCGAAGGGCAGATCTGCGTCGGTGTACAGCACGAGGTCGCCGGTGGCGGTCGCAAGGCCGGTCTTGATCGAGCCGCCGAGCTTGCGGTTCACGGGGTGGTGCACCACCTTGACGCGATGATCGGCCGCGGCCAGTTCGTCTGCGATCCGGCCGGTGCTGTCGGTCGACGCGTCGTTCACCACGATCACCTCGTAGTCGGCGATCGCACCAGACTCGATCAACTCCTGTGCGACCACCTTCGCCGCGGTGACGGTGCGCTCGATGTACGCCTCTTCGTTCCACATCGGGAAGAAGATGCTGAGGGTGTCGTTCGAGGGCTCCGCCC
>JAYSLK010000417.1:0-5979 GCA_043725585.1 Actinomycetota bacterium | reverse complement strand
GATCGACGAGCTCGTCGAACTCGACAGCGCCCAGAACGACACCGCGGCGCGGCGCATCAACAACGAGATCGGCATCGTCGAAGGTGTGATCGTGCGCAGCCAGGTGCTCACGTCGCTCGGCCTCGAGAGCGCCCCTCGACCCCACGCCTCCGGCGACGCGAGCAGCGACCTGATCACGGTCCGCGTCGACTCGAGCACCCCCGAACTGGCCGCCGCGCTCGCCAACGCCTACGTGGATGCCTACATCGATGTCAAGACGGCCCAGAACAGCCAACTCGCCAACACGGCCGTCGGTCGCCTGCAGGAGTGGATCGCCGAGCTCCAGGTGCAGATCGACTCCGTCGACGACAAGATCGCCACATCGGCGAACACCACCGCGTTGATCGTCGAGCGCACGAAGATCGGCGACGAGCAGACCCAACTCATCGACAACCTCCAACAGCTCCGTGTCGACATCGCGCTGGGTCTGGCCCCGGCCGAGGTCGTCGATGTCGCGGTTGCCCCCGATGGCTCGTTCGCCCCTGACCTGTTGCGCACCCTGCTGGCGGCGCTGGCCGCTGGTCTGGCGATCGGGCTGATCGCCGCCTTCGTGATCGACGAGTTCGACGACACGTTGCGAACCGTCGCCGACATCCATCGCCTCACCTCCCTCGGCCCGGTGCTCGCCGCCGTGCCGCTCGATCCCTCGGCCACCGCGCCACCGCTCGCCCTCACCAGGTCGAGCGATCCGGCGGCGACGGCCTACCGGGTGCTGCGAAACCAGCTGGTCGCGATGGACCGCTCGCGCCGGGTGTTCCAGGTGACGAGCGTGTGCGCGGGCAACGGCGCGACCACGACCGCGGCCAACCTCGGGGTGGCGTTCGCAGAACACGGTGAGTCCGTCGTGGTGGTCGACGCCGACCTCCGTCACCCCCAGATCCATCGTGTGTTCGGCGTCTCGGGCAGCCTCGGCCTGGTCGACAACCTGGCCGACGAGTCGATCGACATGACGTCACTCCCCCTCGACGAGCGCCTCACGGTGATCGCCTCGGGGCCGGTGCCACCGGATCCGGCCGCTCTGTTGGCCGCAGGTACGTTCGAGGACTTCGTCGCCCAGCTGCGAGCACGGTTCATGTACGTGGTGATCGATTCATCGCCACTCGACGTGACGGGCGATGCCGCATTGGTGGCCAGGACGGTCGATGCCGTCATCGTTGTCACCGGAATGGGTGACACATCTGCTCGAGATGTCGATCGCTCGATCGCCGAGCTCGCCGACTCGGGTGCTCCGATCGCAGGGATCGTCGCCAATCGCGTCCAGCGTCGCCGGGCGAACAACGGCCTCGTCGCCTGATGCTTCCAACCCCCCTCGTCATCCCGGGACTCCCTCGTCATCCCGGGACATGGGGCCGGAGCCCAACGGGATCGACGTGGAGGGGCGAGATTCGATCTCGCCCTCCTGGCGCCCAGCGTGGTATGGTTGCCGACATCTTGAATCGGAGGCGGAATCTGATGCGGAAAATCGCAATCATCCTCGCCGCGGTGATGGCAGTGATGACGACTCTTGGCGGGGTCGCATCAGCCAACAACGGCGGCGGCGGCGTATACCCACCCAATCCAGTCGTCATCGTCGTGCAGAATCCGACCGTGCCGTATGGGCAGGGCTTCTGGGCCAAAGGCAAGGGTTTGTGCGTCGGGGGCAAGGCCTATTTCGTGATTCAGTCCATCGACGATCCCACCAAGGTCTTCTTCACCAAGGGGATCCCCGTCAACCCTGACGGCACGGTGACCTACACCTTCACCCCGGCCGACCTCGCCGGCTTCGTCGGCCCGATCACGGTCTTCGTCAAGCAGCGCGACATCTGCAACCTCACCGCGTCCACCATCGTCACGATCGTGAAGGACACGGCTCCACCCGGGAAGTCGCCGTCCGTCTCGGTGAAACCGGGCACGGTCGAACTCGGCGACGATTTCACGGCGACGGCCAAGAACCTCTGCCCCGGCACGGTGATCTTCGCGGTCCAGTCCACGACCGATTGGAAAAAGCGCTTCTTCTCACCGCCGGTCACGGTCAATCCCGATGGCACCGCCAGCTACACCTTCGACGACAAGGTGCTCCCCGGTGGGGCGGGCACCTACACGGTGTACGCCAAGCAGCCGCAGTGCAACATCGTCACCACCACGGTCGTCACCGTCGTGAAGGGCGATGACGATGACGACGACGACAGCGATGAGTCGCAGGCGAAGTCCGAGAGTGCAGGGAGCACGCCGCCGGCCGCCGAATCCGCCGCTGCACCCGCGGTCGCCTCACAGTCCCTCGTGCCTGCGGCCGCCACGACGTCGGGGGTCACACCTCAGGTGCTGTCCACCGGGCTCACGGCTCCGGCCGCAGCTGCAGCCACCACGCCGGCGAAGGTTGCCAGCGCAGCGGTGGTCGCCAGCGTGCCGCCGGGCTCCCTGCCGGTCACCGGCTCCGAGTCGAGCCAGACGCTGCAGATCGCGCTGGCAGCGTTCGTCGCCGGCCTCGGCATGATCGCCGTCGCCTCGATGCGTCGCCGTACCGCCAACGTCCGTTCACGCTGACGCCAGCATTTCCTGCTCACGAAGGCCCGCACCACACGGTGCGGGCCTTCGTCGTTCTCGCATCGTCGTTTTCCGAATCGCACGGCGGTCGTCGCCCGGACCTTGGGGATGACTGCGTTATCGACGATTTCCGAGGGCCCCATCGCGGTGTCTCTCTGTGGTGTCGATGCTGCTTCAAGAGTCGGTCAAGTGTTGGGCGGAGCGTGGTGAAGCGCACCTAGGGTCGCTGCTGTGCGGTGTCGGCGGACACCAGGCACACCAGGCGCACACACTCCAGGCGGATCACCAGATGGCGGACATCTCCTTCGCACCCGGCACCTCGGGGCACCTCTCCACACCTTTCCCAGCACCGAGATCAGCGGGAGACCCGGTGCCCGACTCGGCAGCCCGTTCCACGCTCGAGCGTGTCGAACGCGCGTGGACAGCACTCAGCAGCAGGCGGCGCACACTCGTGGTCGTCGGCGCGGTGGCAGTGCTGGGCGTCGGAGCGGTGGCCACACGTGTGGTCAGCGCACCGATCGCTGCGGTGATCGTCTTCGTGGGCCTGCTCGCGGCGACTGCCGCGGTGGTCGACCAACACGAACAGCGGATCCCCAACACGATCATCACGATCGCGCTCGCCACGGTGCTCGGTGCAGCGGCGGCAATGGCGCTGCTCGGCGACGGCTGGACGGTGGTGGACGTGTTCGTGAGCCTGGCGATGGCAGCGTTCCCGTTGTGGGCCGTGCGCTACGGCAAGGGCCTCGCCCTCGGCGACGTGAAGCTCGCTGCGGTGCTGGGCGCCACCGTCGGGTTGGTGCACCCCTTTGCCGGGTTGTTCCTGGTGTGGTGTGCAGCCCTCGCCAGCGGCGTCTTCGCATTGAAGACCCACCGCAACCGGCTGGTCCTCGGCCCGTGGTTGTGGGCCGGCTACGTCACCGCTGGGGCGGCGGCCGTCGTCTTCGTCCAGGTGCTCGAGAAGGGTGGTCACGCATGGCCAGCCCGACCCTGACCAGCTCTCGTCGGGGGGCCATCGCAATGCCATCGTTTCGGGTCGCCGACACACAGCGGGTGCGCACCCAGTTGCGGGCACAGTGGCTGGTGCTCGCCGCCGCCCTCACCGTGCTCGCCGGCGTCCTGGTGGCGTGGGCGATCGATCGGGCGGCCGACCGCGTCGACGTCGTGAGCATCGCTCGACCCGTGGCGGCAGGCACCGTGATCCAGGCCGACGACCTCACCACCACCGCGATCGCCTTCGATTCGCCTGTGACGGGGCTGGCACCGGCGTCGTCGCTGACGGCACTCGTCGGACGCGTGGCGACGGTCGACCTGCAACCCGGGGTGCTGCTGACAGCCGGGATGTGGGCCGATGGCACCGGGCTGTCCGCGGGGGAACGAACCGTCGGAGCGTTGCTGCCTGCAGGGAGATACCCGAGCGGCATCGCCCAGGGATCGGCTGCAGTGGCGATCGCGACACTGCGATCCGACGCCAGTTCTGGGCCGGGTTCTGGGTCGGGTTCCGGGTCGGGCGAACGCAACGAAGTGGAGGTGCGCGTGCTCGACGTCGATACCGACGAGCGAGGAGCGCTGCGGGTCACGCTCGCCGTGCCCGAAGCAAACGCGGCATGGGTTGCCACGCTCGCGGCGGCGGATGAACTGGTGCTGATCGGCGTCCCCTCGATCGTCTTCGCCAACGATGCCTCGGACCCCTCTGCCTCGAACCCCTCTGCCGCGAACAGCGGCGACCCGGCCAGCACTGGTGAGATCGGCGCGGCAGGAACGGCTGCCCCATGATCGTCGGCGTCAGCTCGTGGAGGGGCACGGGCGCCACGACCACGGCGGTCGCGCTCGCGGCGTCGTTCGCGACGCGGGCACAGCGACCTTGGCTGATCGAAGCCGACCCCGCAGGCGGGGTGCTGGCGGCACGGTTCCGGCGCGGCGCGCTTGCGGCGGGTGGACTCGAACTGGTCGCCTTCCCCGACGATCGCGAGTCGGTGGCCGAGCGCTGTGCACGCGCCGCCGCGGACGTCGCCGGCGTGCGGATCGTCACCGCTGCGGGCGACCCGTTCCGCGCCTGGGCGTGCCATGCGCCGCGAACGCCCTGGGCGCCGTCGCTCTGCGATCTCGACGGCCCCGTCGTGGTCGATCTGGGTCGGCTGCGGGGTGGCACACCGCTGCAGGCGGTGCTCGGTCAACTCGATGTTTTGCTGCTCACCGCTGACGCCGACGTCGTGTCGGTCGTGGCGACCATGGAGTGGTCGGCCGCGTCCGGCCGTGTGGCTCCGGCTGACGCGCCGCTCCCGGTCGACATCACCCGCATCGCGATCGTCGATGCACCAACCAGCTTCGACCGCATCGGCCGCACCGACGCCGTCGCCGAGCTCGGTGACCGTTTCGCAGGGTGGATTCCCTGGGACCCCGAGGCCGTTCGCGCACTGATGAACGGCACCAGCTTCGACGATCGACGGCTGCGGCGCTCGAGCTTCGTGCAGGCGGCCCACCACCTCACCGATCGCATCGGCGAGTGGGTGCGAGACGGGGTGGCCGCATGACCATCGACACCGGCAGTCAGGCCTCCGGCCAACCGAACGACGACGAGCTGGAACTGCTCGCCGCCGACGTACGGCGCACGTACGGTGACCGGTTCCCACTGCCACGGCGGGACGAGTCAGCACACGATCGCGAGCTCCGGGAGGAGATGACCCGCGACCTGTTGGAGAACGCCGTGCTGGCAGACGTGGAACGACAGCGGCTCGCCGGCCGGCTCGCGCCGCTGCGCGATGCAGAGCAACAGGCGCTGGTCGACCTCGTGCTGTCGGAGATGTTCGGTCTCCCCAAGCTGCTGTCGGTGTTGCGCGACCCCTTGGTGACCGACGTGCTCGTGTTCGGAGCCGATCCGGTTCGTGTGGAACGAGCCGACGGATCCCGCCAACTGCTCGCACCCCTCGTTCGCCGAGATCGCGACCTCGAGCGAATCATCTACGACACGGCAGCGGCACGGCGCCGACCCTTCAACCGCGAGCACCCCTTCGTCGACCTCGAGCTCGAGTCGGGGGTGCGCTTCCACGGTGAGGGCTTCGACGTCGTCGACCGACCGTTGGTCACCATACGTCGAGCGTCGGTCTTCGGTGCCGATCTCAACTCGCTCGGAGCGCGCGGCATGATCGACGACGCTGCGATCGCGCTGCTGCGCGCGGCGGTCGCCGCCGGCATGTCGCTCCTGGTGGCCGGACGCATGGGTTCAGGCAAGACGACGATGCTCCGCGCCCTCATCGGCGCGATCGATCCGACCGATGTGCTCGTGACGATCGAAACCGACTTCGAGCTGAACATCCGCCAGATGGGGACCCACCCGTTCGTCCACGCCTATCAGGCGCGCATCCCCTCGACGAGCGACGGCACGGGCATCTCGTGCGCCGACATGATGGTGCCCGCCGT
>JAYSLK010000416.1:0-1764 GCA_043725585.1 Actinomycetota bacterium | reverse complement strand
CCCTTCGTGAGCCCTGCGTCCTTGATGGCCTGCTCGAACGGAACGCGGCAGCGCTCGAGGAGATCGGCGGTCAGCTCTTGGAACTTCGAGCGGGTGAGCGTCTCGTCGAGGTGCAACGGGCCCTCGGGCGTCGCGGTGATGAACGGCAGGTTGATCTGGGTCTGCTGCACCTGGCTGAGGTCGATCTTGGCCTTCTCGGCCGCTTCCTTCAACCGCTGGGCGGCCATGCGGTCGGCGCCGAGGTCGACACCATGCGCGCTCTTGAACTGCTTCACCAGCCAGTCGATGATCCGCTCGTCCCAGTCGTCGCCGCCGAGCTTGGTGTCGCCGTGGGTGCTCTTCACCTCGAAGACGCCGTCGCCGATCTCGAGCACCGACACGTCGAACGTGCCGCCACCGAGGTCGAACACGAGCACGGTTTCGTCCTCGCCACCCTTGTCGAGACCGTAGGCAAGCGCTGCCGCGGTGGGCTCGTTGATGATCCGGAGCACCTCGAGGCCGGCGATCTGGCCGGCCTCCTTGGTTGCCGTGCGCTGAGCATCGTCGAAGTACGCAGGAACCGTGATGACGGCCTGAGTGACGACGTCACCGAGGTACGCCTCGGCGTCGCGCTTGAGCTTCATCAGCGTGCGGGCACTGATCTCTTGCGGTGTGTACTTCTTGCCGTCGATGTCGTCGCTCTTCCAGCTCTGGCCCATCTTCGATTTGATCGAACGGAAGGTTCGGTCGGGGTTGGTGATCGCCTGACGCTTGGCCACCTCACCGACGAGCACCTCGCCGGCCTTGCTGAACGCGACCACCGATGGGGTGGTGCGGGCGCCCTCCGAGTTGGGGATGACGACCGGGTCGCCGGCCTCGAGGACAGCGACGACTGAGTTGGTGGTACCGAGGTCGATACCGACTGCCTTGGCCATGGTGGCACTCCTTCGGGAGGTGTTGAGGGGAGTTGGGGAAACGGGATGTTCGTCCAGGATGCTGAGCGAAGCTGGTACAAGCTTAGGGAGCGACCGCGCTTCTTCAACCCTTCGAATAGAAAACTTGAGTCATATCAACTCAACCTTTTCCCCTCCGCGTCCGACCTGATCGAACGTGCGACAGCGCCGCTACATGACCGATCTCGCCAAGACGTCGAGGGCCTCCTCAGCTGAACTCGTGGATCGAGTCAGGTCCAGTCGAGGACGACCTTGCCGCACTCGCCTGTCTCGACGATCGCGAAGGCTTCTTCGAACTCCGCGGCGAGCACATGATGCGTGACGACTCCACTCACGTCGAGCCCGCTCTGGAGCATCGCTGCCATCTTGTACCAGGTCTCGAAGATGCGTCGGCCGTAAATGCCCTGGATCTGGAGGCCCTTGAAGATCACGTCGTTGACGTCGAGGGTCATCGGCCCGGCTGGGATCCCGAGCACGGCGATGCGGCCGCCGTGGTTCATCGCATCGAGCATCTGGTTGAACGCGGCCTCGGCTCCCGACATCTCCAGGCCGACGTCGAACCCCTCAGCCATGCCGAGCTCCGCCATGACCGGCGCGAGTTGTTCGGTTCGCACGTCGACCACACGACTGGCGCCGTGCTTGGCCGCCATGTCGAGCCGGAAGGTGTTGATGTCGGTGACCACCACGTTGCGGGCGCCGATGTGACGGACGATGGCGGTCGCCAGGATGCCGATCGGCCCGGCGCCGGTGATCAGCACATCTTCCCCGACGACATCGAAGCGCAGCGACGTATGTGTGGCATTCCCCAACGGATCGAGCACGGCCGCGACGT
>JAYSLK010000415.1:0-3340 GCA_043725585.1 Actinomycetota bacterium | reverse complement strand
CTCTTCGAGCACGCCCTTGGTTGCGTACAAGCCGAACAGCAGGGTGATCGCGATGATCATGTGCATCATCGAGCCGGCGCAGATGACGAGCATGCGCTTCGGATAGCTCTGGTTCCGGTAGGCCCGCGGCTCGTCAGCGGGATCGACCTCGTCGAGGTTGTTCATGCCGATGATGCGCACGAACGCACCGAGCGGCAGCGCACGAATGCCGTACTCGGTCTCACCGCGACGGAAGCTCCACAGCTTGGGCCCCATGAACAAGAAGAACTGGGTGGCCTTCATACCGGTCCAGCGCGCCGTGACGAAGTGCCCCACCTCGTGCAGGAAGATGCACACCAACAGCCCGACGACGAACACGAGCGCCCAGACGTTCCACCATCCGAGCAGGACGAGCAGCGCCACGATCATGGCCAGGCCCGCGGCAGCGCGAGACCCGCCGGCGAGATCGTCGACGTCTGGCTCGTCGCTGGCACCACCGGCGAGCACCTCGTTGCGGAACTTCATGTATCCCGACTCGGCCGCTGCCGGGCTCGGGAACGCCGCGGGCGACGACTCGAGAGGCACCGAGGGCGGCTGGGGAGGAGGCGGAAGTGTCTGGCTCATGTGGGAGTACCTCAGTGGACCGTCTGGAGGGGGTGGCTGCTGTGAAGCCGGGAGATGATGTCGGTGGCCACCCGCCGGGCCCGAGCGTCGGCGGCGATGATGTCGTCCACTGTTGCATCGGCACCCGGCTCATAGCGCTGGAGCGATTCGTCGCACACGTCGGCGATCTGTGGCCAGCGCAGCTTGCCGGCCAGGAACGCATCGACTGCCACCTCGTTCGAGGCGCTGAGCCATGCGGGCGCGGTGCTGCCGTGCCGGCCGGCCTGGTACGCGAGCGTGAGGCACCGGAACGTGGACGTATCGGGCGGTTCGAAGTCGAGCCGGCCGAGCTGTGCCCAGTCGATCCGACCGAACGGCGTGCCGATCCGAGCCGGGTACGCCAGGGCATACCCGATCGGCAGGCGCATGTCGGGCATCGACAACTGCGCCATGGTGCATCCGTCGGTGAACTCGACCATGGAGTGGATCACGCTCTGCGGATGGACGACGACTTCGATCTGGTCGAACGGTGTTCCGAACAGCTCGTGTGCCTCGATCACCTCGAGGCCCTTGTTCATCAACGTCGACGAGTCGATCGTGATCTTCGGACCCATCGTCCACGTCGGATGCGCGAGCGCCTGCTCGACGGTCACCTGTTCGAGTTGAGATGCACTGCGACCACGGAAGGGACCGCCGCTCGCAGTGAGCACGATCCGCGACACTTCGCGATCGGCGTTCGCTGACGAACGGAGGCATTGGTGGACCGCGCAGTGCTCGCTGTCGACCGGTACCAGCTCTGCGCCGGGTGTCATCCGAAGAGGCTGCACCACCGGCCCCGCTGCGATGAGGCTCTCCTTGTTGGCGAGCGCCAATCGACGCCCCGCCCGGAGGGTGGCGATGGTGACCGGCAGCCCGGCAAATCCCACGACAGCGTTCACGACCACGTCGGCGCACTCGGCCAAGACCTCGAGGTCACCGACCACCTCGGCGAACGGCAACGCATCGGCGACGCGCTGCCGCTGTGCCGGGTCGCCCACGGCCACCACCGACGGTCGGAACTCGAGCGCCTGCGCGATCAACGCCTCGACCGAGGAGCCGACGCCGAGACCGACGACCTCGTAGCTGCCCGCCTCGGCGCGCACGACGTCGAGCGTTTGGGTGCCGATGCTGCCGCTGCTCCCGGCGATGGCGACCCGAACGACACTCATGATGGTGAGTCTTGCAGCACGATCGAGAATCGTCGCGTCGGGTCGCCGTCAACACACCTGTGGAGTTCGTCACCCTCGGTGCCCATGGTTGCGGCCACGGATGCAGCCACAGCTGATCGACGGCGGTCGGTGGTTACTTCGTCAGCCAGGGCTGCAGCACCTGCACCAGGTAGTACACGGCGGGTAGCGTGAACAAGAACCCGTCGAAGCGGTCGAGCACGCCGCCATGGCCCTTCACGATGCTGCCGAAGTCCTTGATGTCGAGGTTGCGTTTGAACATGCTCTCGGTGAGGTCGCCCAGCGGCGCCGTGATCGAGACGACGGCACCCAACAGCAACAGGTCGCCCAAGCTGTTCCAGGTGGAGCTCGAACCAGCCGCACTGACGACGACCATGGCGAGAATGGTCATCACCGTTCCGCCGAGGAATCCCTCGACGGTCTTGTTCGGGCTGATCCAGGCCCGCAGCGGGGTGCGGCCGGCGGCCGAGCCGATGAACAGGGCGCCGACGTCGTTGGCCACCACGCCGAGGGCAAGCAGGAAGAGCGTGTCGGTGCCGACGGTGTGGGAGGCGAATCCCTCGGCGACGAAGATGCCGCCGGAGGTGTTCGACCACGTCAGGATGAGCGCCGCGAACGAACCGAGCACACCGATCCACATCACGCCGAGCATGGTGACGGCGGTGTTGGGCAACGGGCTCGAGTCGAGCCCCGACGACGCGACGAACGTGACGCAGGCCGCCCCGAATGCGAGGACGATCACCAGCGGCACCGCCTGCTCGCCCACCCAATACGCAGCCAGTGGCAGGCAGACGGACGCGACGATGCCCGTGACCGTGGCTGGTCGGTATCCCTTCTCGGTGACCTTGTCGAAGAACTCGACCGAGGCCAGACCGACGATCGCGACCACGATCGCAAGGGCCGCCCACGGGCGGAGCAGCAACGCGCCGATGAACGCTGCTGCGATGATCAAACCGACAGCGACCGCGGTCGGCATGTCGCGACTCGAAGCAGGCGGGGCACTTCGAGAAACGCTGCCAGAGCTCCCGGAGGCCGACGGACGACTCGGTCGCGACCCGCGACCCGGATCGACACGGCCGGAACCGCGACTGGTCTTCTTCGGCATCGGCCTTCCCATCCGGTCGTCGGTGGGATCGGTTCCGATCGTGATCCGCCCGGGACCGCGACGGATGGGGAGCGAGCCGTCGCCGGTCTCGTCGAAGGGATCGGCAGCATGTTGCGACGCGGCACGCGCGGGGATCTGGATCTCGCCGGTCGGAACCGGGTCGTCACTCCAGACCGGGGCGTCGTTGGAGAACGACGACCACACGTCGAGGTCGTCGGTGGCGTCGGACCCTTGGTTGTCGGCGTGCTGCGAGGTGAGCATCGAGGGCATCTCGCCCGTCGGCGGCGCTGTCCAGTGCGGTAGTGGTCCGGTGTCTGCCGTACCGAAAGACAACCCGTCGCTCGGGTCGTCCATCTCGCGGGTCATGTCGGCCCGCGACGCGTCGTCGCCGAACAGCGGCGGCCCGAAATCGTCGTCTTCACGGCCG
>JAYSLK010000414.1:0-16572 GCA_043725585.1 Actinomycetota bacterium | reverse complement strand
GTGCCGATCTGGAGCCCTTGCGGTGAGATCGTCTCGCGCCGATCACGGAGGTAGTAGCTCGGGTTCACGACGTCGTGATGGCCGCACCAGGTGCCGGTGCCGATGGCGGTGTGGCTGGGCCACGTGATCGACGGGAAGTTCACGATCGAGCCGCCAGCAAGCACGGCGGCATGCTGGTGGAGACGGCGCAGGTTGGGGAGCGAATCGGGCTCGCTTGCGAGACGGTGTTCGAGTTCGGTCTGATGCATGCCGTCGAGCAGGAACACGTACAGGTGCGTCGGCGCGGGAGCGGAGAGATCGAACACGTCGGACAGCACGCTGCCGTCCTGGCGGGCGAGCAGGACATCGGGTTCGACGCCGCGTTCGCTGCTGGTGCGACCGGTGGCGTCGGCACCGTCGACCAACGGGAACCGCAGCGCGGCGAGGCACGTGGGAGCGATGTCGATCGAGCGGGCGGCAATCGGATGACGGCCGGGCACGATCCCTGGCCCGCTGAACCACAACGGCGCGCGAGCTTGGCGAACGTGGAGCCCGCCGTGTGTGCCGGGTGACGAGCCCGAAGACCAGTCGCGGGGGCTGACCGCGAGATCGGGTGCGTTCGGCGAGTCGAACAGTTGGGCGATTCGTTCGTGGGCGAACGGGTAGCTCTGTTGCTCAGGGGCGATGAATCGGCGAGCGGGGTCGTCCGCATCGAAACCGCCGTCGGCTGCGGCGTCGCGTTCGGCGGCGAGGGTGTTGAGTGCAAGCGGGTCGCAGTTCGCGAGCGGATCGATCCCGTGCACCTCGAGCGTCTCGAAGTCGAACGCGCCGGTCGCTCCGGGTGCCCGGGGCGAGGTGATGACACGACGAAAGCGCACCATGCCGCGGCGCGACCACGCCTCGTATGCCGCTGGGCGATCGCCGTCGGCCTCGCGCCACGTGAGCACGAGATCGACCTGCTCGCCGACGATGGGGTGGGTGAGCAGCAGAGCGATCGCCCGGTTGCCCGACTCCTCCTGATGCCGATCAAGGCCCTGACCCCTCGGGCGTTCCGGCCCGTACTCGACGACCAGAGTGTCAGAGGTGACCGTCATGAGGGAGAACGCTAGTTTGCGTGACCGTCGTGATCGTCAGGCCATCGAGCGAACGAGAAGTCCGGGCATCGAGCCATCGACCGATACAAAGACAACCTGTACGCCCATCACTGGTTCGGAAAGGACCTCTGAGCGGACGCGGTCATGCTGCTGAGCGTGCGGCGATGGTGGAAATCGCGGTGGTTGCTGCTTGAGTGGTCGGCGGCCACCGGGGTACGGCGGCGAGCAGTCGACCTTCACCGGCGACTTAGCGGTTCGACTCCGTGCTTGGCCACCGAGAGTCTCGGCCGCGTTCGGTTGCCCGGTGATGCTCAGCCGTCAGTGGGCCGGCATCGTGCCACCGGTGTGTGCGTAGGTCTTGCACGTGATCCACCACCGGCCCTGGATACGTGCCACGGTGAAGTAGTCGACGAAGTCGCAGCCGATGTAGTCGTGCTCCACCAGCACGGCCACGCCTGCGTCACCCACGACATCGACGGACCTGACGTCGGCGGTGTAGCTCGGGCCGGCCATGCTCGGGCTCGACTCGACCATGCCGATGAAATCGCCGATCGGCACGTAGGTGTCCATGTCGCCGATGTGCCCGAACATGCGGGCGTCGGGATGGAACGCCTCCTTCAGCTTCGACGCGTCACCGCTGGCCCCATCGATGTAGAGCTGGATCACGGCTCGTACGTCGGCGATGTCCTGCAAGTGTTGCTTCATGTGACTCTCCCGTTTCACTGGTGGCTGTGGGAGCGCATCGTCCCACATCGACCGGCACGTCCTGAACGGTGTGTCGCGACCTACTGTCGTGGCCATGGATCTCGTGCCCGTCATCGACATTCGCGACCCGGGGAGCACGTCGCTCGCCGCGCTCGACACCGCTTGCCGCGATCATGGTTTCTTCCTGCTCGAGGGCCATGGTCTCGATGCGGTGATCGGCTCGACGTTCGCAGCGGCGCGCCGGTTCTTCGATGCGGATGCGGCCGTCAAGGATGCGGTGCGTCGCGACGCCACGAATCCGATGGGGTACAACGATCGAGAGCTGACCAAGCGCCGCCGCGACCACAAGGAGGTCTTCGACTTCCTCGATCCCGACGACACCCGCGCCGATGGTCACAACCGTTGGCCGGGTGGGGTCGACGACTTCCGCGAGACGATGGCCACGCACTTCTCGGCGTGCAGCGAGATGGCAGCCCGCACGGTCACCTTGGTGCTCGATGCACTCGAGCTGCCACGGTCTCTCGCGGATGCGCACCGCGGCGAGCGGACCATGTCGAGCATGCGCCTCAACCACTACACGATGGGCGATCCGGTGCAGACGGACGACCGCGAGTCGTTGGCCGATCTCGGAGATGTCGCGCTCGGGCAGCACACCGACAGCGGCGTGCTGACGCTGCTCATCCAGGACGAGGTGGGTGGCCTGCAGGCGTACTCCGAGGAGCACGGTTGGATCGACGTGGAACCGCGGGCAGGAACGATCGTGGTGAACCTGGCCGACTGCATGCAGGTGTGGACCAACGACCGCTATCGCGCCGCTCTGCACCGCGTGCTGCCGATGACCACATCGACACGGATGAGCGTGCCGTACTTCTCGAACCCGACCCACGACTGCATCGTCGCTCCGATCGCCGACGTCGCCTCGGGCAACCTGCGCTACCGACCGTTCGCGTTCCGCGACTTCATCGCCGCGAGAGGCGCCGACAACTACGCCGATCTCGGCGCCGACGACACCCAGATCAGCGACTTCAGGATCTGAGTTCTGGTGTTCGACCGGGGCTCGTCGCAGGGTCCTTGAGGTCGGAGAACACATCGAGCAGGTTCGCCGGCATCGGGATGGCCACGATCCAGACCGTGCGCTCCAGCACGTCACCCTCGGCATGAACCGCGCCCCGCGGCAATACCAGTTTGTCGCCGGGGCCGATCTCGATCCGCTCGGAGCGCTCGTTCAAGAGGTACGTGCGGCCCTCGAGCATGTAACCGACATCGTCGAAGTCGTGCCAGTGCAACGGCAGCTCCTGCATCCGCTCCGACACGTAGGTGGTGGGCCAGAAGCCCAGCGCCGCCACGTCGTCGAGTACCTCCGCCAACGTGGAGAACGCCCCGCGGATGACCTGCATCGGACCCGGTTCGAGTGTCATGGGTAGCCTCCTGTTCCGTGGCAGACCGTAGGCCGGACGGATCAGGGATGCGAAGCGCGGTGGGTCCGAAGATCGGTGTGGCGGGCGAGGGTCTCGAAGTCGGCGTCCGCGTGGAGCACCTCGAGGTCGGCACTGACGGCGACCGCTCCGATCAAACAGTCGATCAGCTTTCGAACGGTCTCCCCGCGCACGCGACATGCGCGGTACATCGCTGCGGCTGACTCGTAGTCGGCGGGTATCGTGGGCAGCGTGGTGGCTCGCGCGAGCAGGCCCCGGAGTTGGAGGAGTTGCCGTTCGTCGCGTGCGCCCGCAAAGAGTTCCATCGAGATGGCGTCACAGATCGCGATGTCGCCGGCGAGCAGGCGGTCGACTGCGTCCGGCACCGGCGACCCGGTGCCGCGGAGGAACTCGACCCACGCAGAGGTGTCGACGAGGATCACACTTGGCTCGTGCGCATCTCGTCGAGGTCGGCGTCCCAGCCCGACCCCCTCAGCGCTCGCGCCTCAGCCAGGCCGAGGGGCTCTCCGGCCAGATGTCGCAACGCCATGTTGACCGCTTCGCGCTTAGTCGTCAGGTGGTAGCGGTCCATCACCTGCTGGCACAGTTCGTCATCGATGTCGATATTGGTGCGACTCATACACCAATCATACACTACCGCGTCGAAGAGTAGTTACGCGCCGGCGCCGGTGACGCCGAGAACCGCTGCTACATGGCACTGCAGACGCGGTGATCTGTGCGACGCGGGGCGAGCGAAACGCACAGGCCACTCTGCGCGCTGCTACGCGCTGAGCGCCCGACCCGACGCTCACGAGATCTGCCCGGACTCTGATGGGGGCGCTCGCTCCCGGACTGCCAGACTCTCTGGGTGGTCTCCTTCGTAAGCACGATCGATCTGCCCGCCTCGCCCGAGTCCAGTTGGGCATTCGTCGTCGACCGTGGCGGCGAGCTCGAGCCACTGAATTTCGAGCCCCGAGGCGACCAGCGCGTCGGCACGCTCAACGACATCTCAGGCCGGATCGCCGGGATCCCCATCTGCGCCGTCAGCAGGACCGTCGAGTGGGACCCACCGAGGCGATGCGCCTTCGAATCGGTCAAACCCTCGTGGCCGATCAGCGCCCGCATCGTCGAGACCTTCGAGCCGTCAGGCACCGGCACGCGGCACACGATCCACTACGAGGTCACGCCCGGCGGACTACTCGGCCGCCTCCCAGCACTCCTCGTGTGCCGCCTCATGCGACGGAGTCGACGGCAATACCAAGAGCGGCTCAGAGACATGCTTGCCATGCATCCCGACTCATAGAGCATTGTGGAACGAGCCCTCGATCGCGAGTTCGCGCCTACCGTTGTTCGATGACGTGGCCCGAGGAGTTCTCAAACGAGTACGACCAATGGACAGCCGGTCTCACCGCCGACATCGACTTCTACGTCGGCCTGGCTCGCGAGACCGATGGTCCGATCGTTGAGCTTGCGATCGGTAGCGGGCGCGTCGCCGTGCCTATCGCGTTGGCCACCGGCCGCCCCGTCATCGGTGTCGACACATCCCCGTCGATGCTCGACGCGGCCCGACGCCGTGCCGAGGAGGCCGACGTCGAACTGGTGCTCCGTCTCGGCGACATGGCCGAACTACAACTCGACGAACCGGCCGCGCTGATCATCTGCCCGTTTCGCGCCCTGCTGCACGTCCAAACCTGGGCCGCTCGCCGTCGAGTCTTCGAGCGCGTCGCCGCGTCGCTACGACCAGGCGGCCGCTTCGCCTGGAACGCATTTGCTTTCGACCATCACTTCGCTGCCGGCGCCGATGGTGTCCGGGCAGTCGACGGAGCCTTCGCGCACACCGACCACTTCGCAGTGAGTGACAACCGCGTCGACATCGTCTTGGACAACGGAGCCACAAGCTCACTTTGGTGGGCAACGAAGAACGAGTGGCTCGGCCTCATCGATGTGGCCGGTTTCGAGGTCGAGGCCCTCTATGGCGACTTCGACCGGTCCCCGGTCGAGGACAACAGCAGCGAGTACGTCTTCGTCGTCCGCCACACCGGATCGCACCGCAACCCGTAACCGCGGCTGCGCAGTCCCGGCGGTAAGGGGCGATCTTCTCGGTCAGGGGTCAGGGGCTGATCGAATGCGCGATGAAGTCGAGCGTGCGGTTGAGGTCCTGCGACGTTGCGATGTTGCGATGTGTCGGTATCGCCGACGCAGTCGGCATCGACTACCTCATCGCCAGTCCATGTGAGCGCTCAGGAGAAGGCGTGTTTGGCGCTCATCGAAATCCGCGGTTGATGCTCGCGGTTGGTGGTCGGCGGGGTGAGGTTATCGGTCGGGGTTGGTGGTGGCGATCTCGAGGCTGTTGTGTTCGCGGAGCCGCCATGAGGGGCCTCGGATGTTGAACACGATGGCTTTGTGCATGAGCCTGTCGAGGATCGCGGCGGCGACGACAGCGTCGCCGAAGATCTGGCCCCAGGCGGGCAGTCCGCGGTTGGTGGTGACCAGCGTGGGGTGCCCTTTTTCGTAGCGGGTGTTGACGACGTGGAAGAACATCGCTGCGCCTTCGGTCCCGCCGATCGGTAGGAGCCCGACGTCATCGATCACGAGCACGGTCGGTGCGGTGTAGGTCTTCAGTTTGGTGGCGAGGGTGCCGTCGTGTTGGGCGCGGAGCAGGGTCTTGCACATGGTGTCGGCGGTGGTGAAGTAGCCGCGGTAGCCGGCCTCGACCGCGACGGTTGCGAGGGCGACAGCGAGGTGGGTTTTGCCGCAGCCGGGCTGGCCCAAGAACAGGATCGGCCGGTTCTCGTCGATGAACCGCAGGGTGGCGAGGTCCTCGACGAGTTTGCGATCAACGGACGGTTGGAACTCGTAGTCGAAGTCTTCGATCCGGCGCCGGTAGGGGAACCGGGCGTAACGCAGCTGGGCCGCCAACCGGCGGTCCCTGTCCGCGGTTGCTTGTTCGGCGACGAGCCGGGCGAGGAACTCGACGTGGGACCACTCGTTCGTCTTGGCTTCCTCGGCGATGACCGCGAACGAGGCTGCGGCGGCGCCGAGGTTGAGGTAGCCGAGATCGGCTTTGATCTGTTCGTAGAACCCGGTGTTCGTGCTCATGCGAGGTCCTCGACATCGACATCGACATCGACATCGACATCGACATTGATGTTGGTGTTGGTGTTGGTGTTGGTGTTGGTGTTGGTGTCGGTGCCGTAGCGCTGCGCCAGATCTGGTGCCTCGACGTCGTAGTCGCCGTCGCCGAGCTCCAACTGCTCCCAGTTGTTGTCGACCGGTGGTGGAATCAGGTGGAGGTGGCGGCTGTCGTGTTTCGGGCGGCCGGCCATCGCGATCGCTTCGTTCTGAGCTCGATGCTCGGGCAGCCAGATGATGTTCGGCCCAGGGTTGTCGTCCAGCACGTGGGTCACGACGAGCCGGCCGGCGTGACGGACGGTGAACTCTGTGCTGTCGACGGGTCGGCGGATCTCGACGAGCTGACCGAGCACGTTCGCAGGCAGCCCGTAACGGCCACCATCAACGGAGATGAACGGCACGATGTTGTGGACCCGGCGGGTCTCGACGTAGTCGGTGTCGAACCGCACCCGAGGCAACGGCGACAAGAACTCGCGCTCGATGATCAGGCGGTCCGCTGGTGGTTCACCGGTGGTGCGCGACTTGACCTGATGCACCCGTGCGTCGAGCCAGCGTTGTGCCCTGCGGTTCAGCTCGGCCAGATCGTTCGGGACACCATCGAGCTCGACCTCGGGCAGCAACGGCTCTTGGAGCTGACGGAACGGCCGCTCAACCTTGCCTTTACGTTTCGCGTCCCTTGCTTTGCATGACGTGATCGTCGTTGCGTGATGCGCAGCGAACCCGACCGTCGGCGAGTGCAGCACGAACCGCTGCCCCTGCGAGCGGCCGAGCGCACCCATCCGGTCCGTGCGGTTCGCGGCCGGGATCCCACCCGCAGCATCGAAGAACCGGGCGATCCCTTCGAAGGTGTGCTCACGATCCTCCGACGTCGTGAACCACCAGATCCGCCAACGCGACCAGCACAAGATCATCCCGAAACACCACAACGGTGTCGGCCACCCCCACCGGGCCGCCCAATCAGACAGGTTGCAGAAATCGAACTGGGCTTCCTCGCCCGGGTCGGTGTGGATCGGCATCGACACCGTCTCGGCCGCCCGGAACCGGGCCCGCGGATCTCGCGGAGTTCGCGGGTCACTGTCGAGTAGCCGCCAGCGAAGTTCTCCGCCCGCAACTTGTTGAACACCGACACCCCCAACAGCCGCGGGTACACGGTCACCAGCTCTGCCGTGCGGGCCTTCCAACGAGCATTCATCACCAACACCGCATCCGGCACCTGCCGCCTCGCCGGTGGCCCCTCAGCCTTCAAATGCTCAGAGATCGTCGACGGGTGGAACCCCGTCTCAGCAGCAATCTCATCCAGCGTCCAGCCCTGCCTTCGCAGTTCATGCACTTTCACGCACGTCTCCTGGTTCATCATGGTGAGCGGTTCCTCCAACGGTCGTGGCTTGGTCGCTCGACACGTTGGAGGAACCACCCGCTCACCGGGTGGGATGGTCAATGCCGGCCAGAAGACCCCGACACCAACCGCGGATTTCAGTGAGCACAGAACGCGGATCTCACCGAGCGCTCACACGGTGCTCGACTGACGAGCAGACCTCACCGCCCAACGCCAAGTGCTTCACGCGCTCGGCGTTCCGCCCGATCGCGTCTACATCGACCACGGCATCAGCGGCACAAAACGCGAGCGTCCCGGCCTTGATCAAGCGCTGGCAGCGTTACGCACGGGCGACACGCTCGTCGTTCCGAAGCTCGATCGGCTTGCTCGATCCGTTCCAGATGCTCGCGACATCGGTGACACCCTCGCCAAACGTGGGGTGTCGCTGTCGCTCGGCGGTCAGATCTACGACCCCGACGACCCGATGGGGAAGTTGTTCTTCAACATCCTCGCCACGTTCGCCGAGTTCGAGGTGGACCTGATCCGGATGCGCACTCGTGAGGGGATGGCCGTCGCTAGGGCCCAAGGCAAGTTGAAGGGTCGTCAGCCGAAGCTGTCGCCGAGACAGCAGCGCGAGCTGAAGCGGATGCATCAAACCGGCGAGTACACGATCTCAGATCTTGGCGAGCTGTTCTCGGTGTCGCGACCGACGGTCTACCGCACCCTCAGCCGAACAGACTCATAGGAAATCAGTCCGCCAGACTGAACGAGGTCTGAGCTCAGAACGAGATCGGCGACCCGGCGCGTTAGGTATCCATGAACAAGCGTCGGGTAGCGCCGGTTCACCGCTGCACGTCGGCGGTGGGACACGGTCGTAGCCCGTGAGCGTTCGGGCTGAGATGACTTGGTCAACTCCAGGGATTGATGACGTCGAGTTCTTCGAAACGCTGAAAGTCCTTGAGGTCTCGCGTCACGATGGTCATGTCGTACACCAAGGCAGTCGCGCCGATGAGAGCATCGCGGAACGGCGCAGGATCCGGCACGTGTAAGGCAGCCGCGCGACGCGCGACGCGCTCGTCCACCGGAAGCACTCGACTCTTGAACGCTGCGGTGACGCTCTGGTCAAGCCATGCACGCAACACTGCTCCCTGCGCAGGATCTGAACGCTCCATGAGCAACACGCCGTGCTCGAGTTCATGGATCGTGATCGCGGAGATGAACAGCTCGGCCGACGGGACCTGCTCCGCCCACGAGGCAACCCCGAGGTTCGCCTTGCCGCTTCGCACCTTGCGGAGTTCGGACACGATGTTCGTGTCGAGTACGAACATCACTCGAACGCTGCCGGCCGCGCCACGTCGCTGTTCGTCGGCGCCACGAACTCGATGTCCGCGACTCCGGCCGGCTCGGCGAGCAGGTCGAGTGCTCGATGTGGTCCGACGAGTTCCTCATAGTCGTCGAAGGTCAACAGCACGTGCGCCGGTCGGCCCCGGTCGGTGATGTACACAGGGCCGTTCTCGGCCGCCTTCTTGGCGCCGCTGGTGTCCTGATTGAATTGTCGGCTGCTTATCTGCGTCGTCATGACACCTCCATGTAGGTACATCTCTACAATAGTCGTGAGGTTCGGCAGCGGCAACCTTTCAGATGTCTCGGCAGCCGCCAATCAGAACGCCAGATGCGAGCATCCCACCTATTGCTCAGGGACCGTCATGCTTGTCGGGTCTCAGATGCCGGTCCTCAACCTGACGGGACAGCGAGTCGAACGTGCCATGAGCTCTCTGCTGTTCACGACTGGGCCGTTTGTCAAGGTAAGTTGATGGCTGTGGACCCGGTGGTCTTGGAGAGCGCACGCAATCACGGGGTCCACGACAACGACATCCTCCACGCCTACCGCAACCCGACACGCGTCTTCGATCTCGACGGCCTGACAATGCTCATCGCCGCAGCAACCGATGGTCACCTGCTTGAGATCGGCGTCGCCGAAGGCGACGGAATCGACTTCATCGTGCACGCCATGACCGCCCGCAACAAGTTCCTGAGGTGACTCCCATGCCCCGTTCAATCCAAGAGATTCTCGACCAGGCCGACGAACTCGCCAAACGATTCGAAGACTACGAACCCGGCGCCAACGATGAACGCCCGGTCGAGGAGTATCTGCTCGAACGAGCTGCGCTCGCTCGCGCACGCAGCGAACGCCAGGTCGCCGACGCGGTCATCGCCGCCCGTGGCGCCGGTGCCTCGTGGCAGAAGATCGGCAGCCTGCTCGGCACATCAGCACAAGCGGCACAACAGCGCTACGGAGCGCTCGTCGAGGCGGGCTGATCGTCGAAGTGCGGTGAGCTCACGACCGCGTTGCCTGGCAGGCGTGAGCGTGTCCGTTAGGGGGACGCCAACCGGACGCGCCGCGAATCGTGGCGCTGAGTCACGTTGCCTGACCTGGGAAGTCTCATCTGGGTGGTACGAATCGATTCTCACTGAGGGTCCGCTGTTCGTAACAACAACGCGGTTCACGGAGCCGCGGCTACCTCATGAGCATCGTCTGACTTGAAGGCGGATTGAAGGGTGATCCGGCGCCGGTCCCAAGGCCACCCGGTAGTGCCGACCTCGTACACTTCGTGCGCCCCCTGTCCCGCCTGCGAAGTGTTGGAGATCGTGTCCTCCGGCGTACGCCCCATAAACCCGCCCGATCGAACCTGGTAGGCGCGCCCACGAAGTGTTGGTATGCCACGCCCGCGAACATCGCGTTGCCGATCACTCCCAGGGGGCGATCAGCCGTCAGCGGGCAGCCGTAGATGGCCACCAGTGGGCAGAAGCCCGTGCTGATCACGCCCAGGTGAATCTCCCCAGAGCTGCTCGAGCACAACTGGGGAACTTCGGTGAGCGCCATCAGTGTCCGCCGACAGTGTCGCCGCGCTGGTGTGACACCCTCGGCGTAGGGTCATGGGTGTTCCGTGTTCCCCCGGGACGAACCATCGAACCTTTGCGGGTTCCTCACATTGGATCGTTGTTCCCCATGCGGGGAAAGGGGTTGAACATGGACGCAGATACGTCTCCACCGATCTCGGTTGCCGACCCACCGGGCGTTGACACGCCGCACGAGTTGGTCGAGTTGCCCGAGCTCGCCTCTCTCGCTGACGTCGCTGACGTCGATCTGTTGCAGGCGTGTCGGGTCGATGAGCTCGATCGTCGGCGTGTCGAGGGTTTGTTGATTCATCGGATGGTCGAGATCGAGCGGCGCAGGTTGTACGCGGCTGATGGTTTCACGTGTTTGGCTGGGTGGGGTCGGGGTGTGCATCGGTGGAGTGATATCGAGGCCCGCTCGCGTCGCAATCTGACCAAGCTGGTGGTGGTTGCACCCCAGGTGCTGCACCGGTTGATCACCGGACGTCTTGGTGTTGCTCAGGCGCATTTGTTGGGCAGGTTGTTCAAGACACCGCGGGTGGGTCAGTTCGTGGTGTTGTTCATCGATGATTTCTTGGACCAGGCAGCCCAGTTGTCGTATGCCGATTTCGAGCAGCATCTGCGCAACTGGCGGTTGCTCGTCGACCAGGACGGCCCCGATCCCGAGCGGGCGCATCGCCAGCGTGGTGCGTCGTTGCAGTTCAGCGACCACGAGTTCCGTCTGGTGATGAACGGACCTGCGATCGATGGGGCCAAGTTCAAGGCGTTGCTGAAACGGTTCGAACAACTCGAGTGGGACCTCGACTGGGCTGCTACCAAGCAGGAATGGGGCGACGACGCCCGCCCCGATCTGATGCGGCGCAGCTCCCAGCAACGCCGCTACGACGCGTTCGTCAACCTGCTCGCCCACGTCGACCTCCCACGATCGACACCCAGCAGCGACAATGCCGACGATGGTGCCGATGGTGCCGATGGTGCCGATGATGTCGAGCTCGACCTGTTCGGTGATGCGAGCGCTTCGGCGCCCGGTGTCACCGAGGCGACTTCTTCACACCGGCCGTCGCGGTCGGCTGATGGGGTGGTGGGCACCGTGGTCAACATCATGATCGACATCAACACCATGATCCACGGCCTCGACGAGCTGTTCGGCGGTGCCATGTACCGGCGAACCTCACCGCCGTTCGGTCCCCGCAAGGCGTTCAGCCAAACCCTTGACGGCGAGTTCATCTCACCCACAGACGCGGCACTCACTGCCTTGTACGGCAAGATCCGCGTGGTCGCCACCGACGACGCCGGCATACCGGTCAAGATGTCCAAGACCGGTCGGTTGTTCACCGGCCCGATGCGCGACGCGGTGCTGATGCTGGCCACCCGATGCACCCACGCCGGCTGCCTCCGCGGCATCACCGACTGCCACGTCGACCACCTCGTGGCCCACTCCGCCGGTGGCGCCACCGCAGTGGACAACGGTGGTGGGGCGTGCTCGCATCACAACAACTGGCGCTACACCAGCGGCGCCCGCACACGCCTGCAACCCAACGGCCGATGGAGCACCCACCGCGCCGACGGCACCGAGATCGCCCCACCCGACTGACCCACACCGGTCAGTTCCACCAAAGTCACGCCCCAAACGGGAACCCGACCCCCGGTCCCCGCTGCTTCAACGCGCCCCCGCACCCAACCTTTCCACATGACAGTCGTGATCACGGGCGTGATCGCGTCGCCAACCTCATGGCCGGGTTCGCCCTAGCGTGAGGGCATGGCGACGACTGCCGTGCGCGGCCGGATCACCCGGGCCAACGCACTGACGAACAAGCGGGCGACGATGGGCGCGTTCCTGCGTTCGGGCTCGGGTCGGGTGGTGGTCGTGACCGTCGCGGGACCGGTGGCGCTGCGGTTGCTCGTCGGCGACATCGGATGGAGGGATCTCGTCTTCGCATTCGTCGTCGTGGCGATGGCCGGACCGGTGGAGTGGGTGCTGCACCGCAACGTGCTGCACGCCCCAGTCGAGTCGTTCGCCACCCGTCGTCTCGGTCTCGGTCTCGGCCATCGCGAGCATCATCTCGATCCCCCGGCGATGAGGTGGTTGATGCTGCGCGGGAACGAGATGGCCATCTTCGTCGCCATCTTGGCGGTGTTCACAGCGGCGTGGAGCCTGCCGCTCGCGTGGGCATCTGGGTCGGGATTGATCGGGCCGTACCTCACAGCGTTCACGTTCACCGCAGCTGCGGCCGCTCATTACGAGTGGACCCACCTCCTGGTGCACACGGCCTACCGACCGCGATCGCGCTACTACGCGCGCCTGGCGCGCAACCATCGCCGGCATCACTACCGCAACGAGCAGTACTGGCTGGGCGTCACCACGAACCTGGGAGATCGGCTGATGCACACGCTGCCTGCGAACGACGAGACCGTTCCCCGATCGGAGACGGCCCGCACACTGTCGGCTTGACGCAGCGACTCGGGTTCAGGGTTCGACGAGCTTGAAGAAGCTCATGAACACGTCGAGATGATCGAAGATCGACCCGGCGGCTGAGACATCGCCGTCGACGGTGGCGTCGCCCGCTTCCACAGAGGCGGCGAAGGTCGTGGTGCCCTCGATCACGTGCTGAAGCACTCGCTTGGTGAGTGTGAACGTCACCGCGGCGTGGGCGTCATGTCGGCCGCCGACCGCGTGCAGCGTGCGGTTCGAGAGTGCCAACACCCAGCGTTCGCCCAGATCGGTGAAGGCGAAGTTCACGGAAACCGCCAGGCCGCCGACCTCCTCGCTCTTCAACTTCACGGCGAGGCTGTCGAAGATCTGCTCGATCGTCATGGCATCGAGATAGCTGTTGCGCGTGGCCGGCTTCGGGACGGGCGTTCCGTTGCGCAACTCCTGTGCCCCCATCAAGAACGCGTTGCGGAACGTGGCCGACTGAGCCTGGTAGCCGAGCTGCTCGAACGTGTCGGCCTGCAGTTCACGAGCTTCGGTGTTGGTCGGGTCGGCGAACACGAGGTGGTTCACCAGCTCGGCCACCCATCGGTAGTCGCCCGCTTCGAACGAGGTTCGTGCTGCGGCCAACAGCGCATCGGGGCCGCCCGCCAGTTCCACGTAGCGCGAACCTGCATCCACCGGCGGCAGCTTCCACAGGTTTGCCGGGTTGCCGTCGTACCAGCTGAGGTAGCGCTGGAAGACCGCCTTCACGTTGTGCACCAGATCGCCGTAGTACCCGGTCGTGTGGCCCTCGGCCGCGAACTCGGGTGGCAATGCGAGCAGCTCGGCGATCTCGGTCGCGTTCAACCCGTGGTTGGCGAAGCGCATGGTCTGGTCGTGCATCCACCGGTACAGGTCGCGCTGGCGCTCCAGGTATTGGAGCACGTCTTCGTTGCCCCACCGGGGCCAGTGGTGCGAGGCGAACATCAGCTGGGTGTCGGCGCCGAACAACTCGATCATCTCGCCGATGTACTTCGACCACTTCAACGAGTCGCGGATCAGTGCGCCACGGATCGGCACCAGGTTGTGCATCGTGTGCGTGCAGTTCTCGGCGGTGCACAACCAACCGTGATCGGGGAAGAAGAAGTTCATCTCCGCCGGCGCCTCGGTCTCGGGGGTGAGCTGGAAGACCACGCGAATCCCGTCGACGACGAGCTCCTGGCCCGTCTCGGTGATGTCCTCGGTGGGCGCGATCAGGCCCGACACCCACAGCGGGATCGCCTTGCCCAGGCCGCAATCGACGTGCTGGCGCGGGCCGGCCGGCAGCAGCGGGCCGAACTGGTACAGGGCGCGACGGGCCATTGCATAGCCGGCGATCACGTTCTCGCCCACGGTCTCGCGCAAGAAGTGTTCGGGGGCGATGATGCGACATCGACCGCCGTCGACGTCGGCCTGGGTGGTCACACCCAGCACGCCGCCGAAGTGGTCGGCGTGGGAGTGGGTGTAGATCACGGCCACCACGGGGCGCTCGCCGAGGTGGGCGTTGGCGAGCTCGAGGCACGCTTTGGCGCACGGCTCCACCGTCAACGGATCGATCACGATCCACCCCGTGTCACCCGCGATGAAGGTGACGTTGGAGATGTCGTAGCCCCGGGCCTGCCACACACCCGGTGCGACCTCGAACAGGCCATGGATGCCGTTCAGCTGGGCCTGGCGCCACAGGCTGGGGTGCACCGTGTCGGGATTGGTGCTACCGCGCTCGACGAAGGCATGTCGGTGTACGTCGAACACCGGCCCGAACGGCCCGTCGATCACGCCGGTCGGGTGGGTGGCGAGCAAACCCCGTTCAGCCCGATCGAAGTCGGCCTCGTCGAAGCCGAGATTGAAGCCGAGCGAACGTGGAGCGTTCGCGGCGCGCGTGTGATCGGTGGCGTTCTTCGGTGCTGTCCCCATGGCCCGAGAGCATCGCGCGCCCGCGGGTCTCACGACGACAGAACCGGCACCATGGATTTCTCGAATAGTCAATTGTTGACTATGGTGCCGGTGTGCGTCGATCTGCCCGAATCGTGCTCACGACCGCCGGTGTGGCCGGTCTGCTCGCCGCTGCGTGCGGCAGCGAGGGCGGCGATGCCGAGGGCGCCTCGACGAACCACCAGGTCACCGTCTTCGCCACCTCGTCGCTGACCGAGGCGTTCACGGAGATCGGCGATGCCTTCATGGCCGCGAGGCCCGAGATCGATGTGATCATCAACTTCGCCGCCTCCTCGACGCTGGTCGGACAGATCATCGCCGGCGCTCGTGCGGATGTGTTTGCATCGGCAGACCTGGCGAGCATGGCCAAGCTCGTCGACGCCGAGGGCGTGTCCGATGACCCCGTGGTCTTTGCCCGCAACCGGCTCGAGATCGTCGTCGGACCGGGCAACCCGACCGGCATCGACGAGGTCGGCGATCTTGCCGATCCCGATCTGATCGTCGTGACGTGCGCAGTCGAGGCGCCGTGCGGCGCATATGCGCAGCAGCTGTTCAGCAACGCTGGCGTGGCGGTGACACCGAAGTCGTTCGAAGAGAACGTGAAGTCGGTGATGTCGAAGGTGGTGCTCGGCGAAGCCGACGCCGGCGTCGTCTACTCGACGGACGTGCTCGCCGCCGGCGATGACGCGTCGGGGGTGGCGATTCCCGACGACGTCAACGTGATCGCCGAGTATCCGGTGGTCGTCACCCAGGAGGCACCCGACCCGGATGCCGGCCGGGCCTTCATCGAGTTCGTGCTGTCGCCAGCGGGTCGCGAGATCCTCGATCGCTACGGGTTCCTGAGTCCGTGAGCGCATCGTCGCACCGGCGCGCAGGCGCTGGACTCCCCGTTGCTGCAGTCGTGCTCGCCGGGATCGCCGTGGCCTTCTTCGCGCTGCCGCTCGTGGGTCTGCTGTGGCGGGCCCCATGGTCGAACGCGTGGGGTTACCTCACCGACGCCGATGCGCTGACGGCGTTGCGGTTGTCGATCATCTGCTCGCTGTGGGCCACCGCGCTGTCGGTGCTGTTCGGGGTGCCGCTGGCATGGGTGCTGGCCCGTGTTGCGTTTCCGGGGCGGCCGATCGTGCGAGCGTTGTGCACGCTCTCGATGGTGCTGCCACCGGTTGTCGGAGGCGTGGCCCTGTTCTTCGCCCTCGGCCGTCGTGGTCTGGTCGGTCAGTACCTCGATCGTTGGTTCGACGTGCAGTTGCCGTTCACCACGGCGGGCGTCGTGATCGCACAGACCTTCGTGGCGATGCCGTTCCTCGTCATCACGGTCGAGTCGGCGGTTCGCCAGCTCGACCCGAAGGTCGAAGACGCCGCCCGCACACTGGGTGCATCGCGGTGGTACACGTTCCGCCGGGTCACGGTGCCCGCGATCCGGCCGGCGCTGGTGGCCGGGGCGGTGCTGTCGTGGGCGCGAGCCCTTGGCGAGTTCGGTGCGACGATCACCTTCGCCGGCAACTTCCCCGGCACCACCCAGACGATGCCCCTCGCGGTGTATTTGTCGCTGGAGACCGACCCGGAAGAGGCGATCGTGCTCGCGCTGGTGCTGATCGCGATCTCGTTCGCCGTGCTGCTGGCGTTGCGCGATCGCTGGTTCGGCGCTCG
>JAYSLK010000413.1:0-7879 GCA_043725585.1 Actinomycetota bacterium | reverse complement strand
CCCACCAGCTTGCCGGTGGTGTCGTAGACCCAGCCGTGGTACGGGCAGGTGAACCGTCGGGCACCACAGCCCTGGATGTCGGGGACGAACGATGGGCCCCGGTGCTGGCACACGTTGTGGAACGCAGCCACGCTGCCATCGGGTTGGCGGGTCATCACGACCACTTCGCCGTGGCCTTCGAAGGTGAACCAGTCACCCGGATCCTTCAGCTGCTCTGAACGGGCGCCGAGGATCCAACTCTTCGACAGGACGCGCTCGCGTTCGAGCTCGAACTGGACCGGATCGGTGTAGCAGTTGCGGCTCATCTTGCTCGGGCCGTAGTCGGGGACGTTGTTGACCCCGGGACCGAGACGAACCGGAACGTCACCGCGTGATGCGACATGGACCATTGGCTGTACCCCTTCGCCAGAAACGGATGTGCCCGGCACGGCCGCCACCGGCCCGGACGCGATGCGGCGAACCGGTTCGAATGGGTGCGGCGACGCGAGCCGAAGTGGAACGTATGTTATACAACGCTCGTACTAGGATCAAGCACGTATGCCGAGGTTCGCCACGTGCCACGTTTCGTAGACGTCGAGGAACGCCGCGACGAGCTCACCGCCGCCGCCGCCCGTCTGATCGCTCGCGCCGGCATCGGTGCGGCCACGATGCGCGATGTGGCTGCCGAGGCGGGCCTCAGCACCGGCAGCCTCACCCACTACTTCGCCGATAAGCGCGAGCTGCTGCTGTGCACGTTCCAAGCCTCCTTGTCGGGCCGTCGCTCGCTCCGCACGGCTCGCGATCCCGACCCGGCCGTGCAGCTGCGCTCCACCCTCGAGGGCGCACTGCCCGTCGATGATGATCGCCGCCGCCATTGGATGGTCACGGTCGCGTTCTGCGCCCAAGCCGCTGGCGACGACGAACTCGCCACCGCGCAACGCGACGCCTACCGCGAGTTTCGCGACCACGTCACCCGTCTGGTGCAGCGCTGCGGCATTGCAGACGGCGATGAAGCGGTCCCGGTGGCCGAACGACTGATCACCCAGGTCGACGGTGTGGCGATCCAAGCTCTGTTCGACCCCGAGAGTTGGCCCGCCGACCGCCAGCTCGCAGTCCTCGATCAGGCGCTGGGCACGATCCACGTCACCGACTGAGCGACCAGTCTCGATCTGAATGACGCATGGTGAAGGTCGAGGGCGAGTGGCGCTGTCATCGGAGTCGGTCTGCCACCCGTCGGCGCAGCAGCAAGACGCGGTTCACGGTTTGGCCGATCACCGTGTCCAGTGGGGAGCTCGGCCTCGGATCGACGACCATGAGCGGTGACCTACTCTCATCTCCGTGGGGACCGTGGGCCGGCTGTCGAATCGGGAGATCGACGTCCTCGCGGCGATCGCCGACGGGTTGTCGAACGAGGGCGTCGCGGAGCGGCTGCACCTCAACATCAAGACGATCGAGGGAACGATCCGATCGCTGTTCCTCAAACTCGACCTCCACGAGGGCACCCTGCGCAACCGGCGGGTGCAGCCGGTCCGCGCCGATCTCGACTCCGACCTCGTCCGCCGACCATCCGTCGGCCGCCTGCCCGCCGTGGCATCCGCCTTCTTCCCGACGGCCGGCGTGGTTGCGACGCTCACATCCGCGATCGCACCGGGCCGCGTGCTCACGATCACCGGGCCGGGGGGCGTGGGCAAGACTCGGATGGCGGTCGAGGTCGTTCGCTCGGTCGGTCGAGCCGCGGCACCCCGACGGCGCGTGGATGATCGATCTCGTTCCTGCCATTGACAGCGAGGGAGTGCTCGCGACGACCGCCGCCGTGCTCGGCACCAGCCGGGAGCCCAGGCGTTCACCGCTCGAGACCATCGTGGAATGGTGTCGCGGGCGCTCGCTGCTCCTCGTGTTCGACAACTGCGAGCACGTGTCGAGCGCAGCGCGCCTTCGCTCCACGGCTGCCACCGATCTGCTGCGGCTCGACGAGTTCCTCGCGATCCGACACCGGACCAACAGCGCTGGGCGGCACGTCACCCTCGAGGCGACGATCGACTGGTCGTATCGAATGCTCGACCGTGAACACCGGTCGGTGTTCGATCGCCTTGCCGTCTTCGCCGGCACGTTCGACCTCGCCGCTGTGCTAGCCGTGTCGCTCGGCGAGGGAGGCGACGCCGGTGCGGCGCGCATCGGCGAGCTGATCGCCGACCTCGTCGACACATCGATGGTGGTGGCCACCCGTGGCGATGAGGGCATGCGCTACCGGTTGCTCGAGACGATGCGCAACTTCGCGCTCGACCGTCTGGGGGCGCGAACCGCCAGCGCTCGCGCCAGCCACCTCTTGCACTACTGCCAGGTGGCGTTGCGCACGGCAGCGCTGTGGGCGAGCCCGAGCCAGCTGGTCGCCGAGGATGTTTTCGACCTCGAATGGGACAACCTGCGAGCAGCGCTGGTCTGGGCCATCGAGCGCGGCGATGCACATGCCTGCGATGTGATCGTCGCCTCCACGGGTCCGATGGCTCACAGCCGCATCCGCGACGAACACGCGGACTGGGTCGCCGACGTGCTGGCGAGCGACCGGATCGAAGCGGGCGTTGAGGTGCTGACGGCTGCCGCCAACTGGGCGTTGGTGCACAACGACGTGGAAGGCGTGATCGAGCTGGCATACCGGGCGATCGAGGCGCACCGTCGCCCAACCATCCCGACGCGGCGATGGCGACTGCTCGTCTCGATCACCGCGGTCGCCGCCGCCGACGCGAGCGTGGCGGACGCTGGCGTCGCCCCCGGCTCATCCGACGAGCAGGCGGCAACCAACGCCAATGAAGCGGCGATGAACAGGCTGGCGAACGTGCGTGCGTGCATGTGCAGCACGATGACGGCGGGCGGGCCGCACCGCCAGAGGGTACCCCTGGATTGCGCCGCGCGGTGGCGTCCGGCATCGGCGGCGTCGGCTACTTGTTCATCACCCTGCTGATCTCGCCCGCAACCATGTTCTTGCTCGCCGGGGAAGTCGAACTGCCAGCGCGGGCATCGGCCACCCAATCGAGGATCGTCGCCCACAGATCGTTCACCCGGGCCGCCAGCACGTCCATGTCACCGTCGTTGAGGACGACCGCGTCGGCGACTCCGCTTCGCTGTTCGTCGCTGGCTTGCGATGCGATGCGCGCCCTCACATCTTCTTCGGCCATCCCCCGCGCCACGGCCCGCCGCACGCGCAGCTCCGTCGGCGCCTCCACCACGACCACCTTCGAGTACGAATGCGACGGATCGCCACGCCCGAGCGAGCTCTCCACCAGGATCGCCATGTCGAGCACGGCGATGGCGTCAGCGGGAAGCTCGTCGAGCAGGGCTGCCAGTTCGGCGTTGATCGCCGGGTGACTGATCGCGGTCAGTCGGGCCAGCTGCTCCGATCGGCCGAACACCGTTCGTGCAAGTGCGGCGCGATCGACGTGCCCGTCGCCATCGGCGATGTCTGGCCCGAACTCGGCGAGCACTGCCGACACCGCACGCCCACCCGGTGCGATCACGAGCCGGCCGAGAGCATCGACATCGATCACGTGCGCACCGTGGTCTGCCAACAGGCGCGAGACCGTCGACTTGCCGGATCCGATGCCTCCGGTGAGTCCGATGATCAGCACCCGTGAAGCGTAGGGCCTGATGCGCAACACCCAAGCGGCCGGTGCGCGGGGCGGAGGGAAGACCACACCGCCGCCCAGCAAGCGCGGTGACAACTCGGCCAGAAGTTCCAGCGCCCCACCCACGGTGATGATGACCGTTCCGCACGCAACAGTTCGAGGAGCTCGACGTGCATCGACGTGCAGCCGACGTGCATCGACGTGCATCGACAGCAGACCGAGCCTGGCGGCGAACGACGATCTCGGAAAACGAAGTGACCCCGGCGCCGTTACAAGCGGCCCGGGATCGTGGCGTCAGCCCGTGGAGGCATCAGCGGCCACAACGATACCAACGCAGCTGCCCTCACCGCTCCAACCACGCGATCGATCCTGCACACTGCGCAGTACTGTGTGACCAGATCCGGGCTGACGGCACCGACAACGGGAAGGATTCATCCCACGGACAACCTGCGTGGCGTCAACGTCATCGTCACCGGAGCATCCCGAGGTATCGGGGTCTACCTCGCTCGTGCTCTGGCCGGAGAGGGCGTGAACGTTTCGCTCGCAGCACGTTCGGCCGACGAGCTCGAGCAGGTGCGCGCCGAGATGGAAGGCCTCGGCGTGCGGGCCATCGCCATTCCGTGCGATGTCGCCAAGGCTGCAGACAGGGAGGAGCTGATCAGGCGCACGGAGGCCGAGCTCGGAGCGATCGACATCCTGATCAGCAACGCCGGCATCGAGCGCGTCGCCCGGTTCGATCAGGCGCTGGAGTCCGACATCACCGACACGTTGACCATCAACCTCGACGCGCCGATGCTGCTCGCCCGGGCCATCGTGCCGGGCATGCTGGCCCGCAGTCGAGGGCACGTCGTCAACATCGCCTCGGGCGCCGGCGAGGTCGGGGTCGCCTACGGCACGTCGTACTGCGCCAGCAAGCACGGTCTCGTCGGTTTCACCAATGCATTGCGAGCCGAGTACCGGGGGCGTCCCGTCGGCTTCTCCGTCGTCTGCCCGGGGTTCGTCACCGACGCCGGCATGTACGACCGCTGGGACAAGAACGGCATCCATGCTCCGAAGATCGCCGGCACGTCCAAGCCCGAGAAGGTCGCCGACGTGACCGTGCGGTGCATCAAACGCAACAAGGGCGAAGTCACCGTCAACACGCCACCGATTCGGCCGCTGGTCGTCCTCGCCAACATCGCACCCTCGATCGTGCCCTGGATGCTCCACGCGCTCGGCTACAGCAAGGTGTTCGAGCGGGCCATGGAGGTCGATGCCCGACCGGATCCCGCTGACTCAACGGCCGGGCTCGCGTAGCGTGAAGCCATGCACCTCCCAGACCCGCTCACCGATCTGCAGATGAAGGTCATGAACCTCGCGCACCGCACGTTGCTCACCGTTTCGGGTGGCCGGGTCGGCGCTCAGTTCGGCACCATGCCTGCGCTCCAGCTGCACACCGTTGGTCGGGTGTCGGGCAAGCGGCGGTCCGTGATGCTGACCGCCCCCGTGCACGACGCCGGGCGCTACGTGCTTGTGGCGTCGAAAGGCGGCGACGACCGTGATCCGGATTGGTACCGGAACCTGGCGGCAAACCCTGAGGTGGAGCTGACCGTACAGGGCAGAACCATCCCGATGACGGCGCGCACGGCGACCGCCGAGGAGAAGGCCGAACTGTGGCCGAAGGTGGTCGCGGCCTACAAGGGCTATGGCGGCTATCAGAACAAGACCGAGCGCGACATTCCGGTGGTCATCTGCGAGCCGCGCTGAGC
Source organism: Actinomycetota bacterium (assembly GCA_043725585.1). Taxonomy (GTDB): domain Bacteria; phylum Actinomycetota; class Acidimicrobiia; order Acidimicrobiales; family Ilumatobacteraceae; genus VFMC01. Next base: position 2,532 of record JAYSLK010000413.1, on the reverse strand, counting down.
GGCGTCCGGCAGATCGTCGAGGCCGAACGTGGCGACGGCCAGATCGGGTGCCGATGCAAGATCGTCAGACCGCGATCGTCACACGGCAGAGTTGCCCGCAGGTCGTGACCAGGTCGTGACCACCGGGCCGAGAACGACGAAACCCCAGGCACGTGACCTGGGGTTCCTCGGTGTCGAAGGGGGGACTTGAACCCCCACGGGATTTCTCCCACTAGCCCCTCAAGCTAGCGCGTCTGCCTATTTCGCCACTTCGACGTGGATGCCGCAACACTTCGGTCACCGATGCAGCAGGTGAACGTGCGGGTGTTGAATCTACCTCTGAGTCAGCTGCGGACCAACAGGAAACCCAGTGCGATCACCGTGAGGAACCACGCCAGCGCAAACACCGTGGTGATCCGGTTGAGGTTGCGTTCGGCCGCCGACGATCCGAGGGCTGCGCCAGCGCCACCACCGAACATGTCGCTGAGGCCACCACCGCGACCGCTGTGCATCAAGATGCCCGCGACCATGGCCACGAGGGACACCAGGTTGATGATCAGCACGAGGTAGAGAATGACGTCACGCACGGGGAACGAGCCTATCGGGTCGCGGCGCTCGGGCGTTGTGCTCGCCGCCGGGATGGAGGGTGATGGTGGATGATGGTGGATGAGCCGCGTCGGGTCAGCGGTGTGGGCTGAGCGACTCGCCGGTGATCGACACCTTCACCGGCATCACCTCGGCGAAGTGACAGGCCACTGGATGGCCCTGCCCGCGGTCGATCAGCTCGGGCTCTTCTTGAGCACAGATCTCCTTCGCGATCGGGCAACGCGTGCGGAACCGACAACCCGACGGCGGATCGATCGGGCTCGGCACGTCGCCTTGCAGCAGGATCCGTTGCCGTTGACGTTCGGCCACCGGGTCGGGCTCGGGAATGGCCGACAGCAACGCCTGCGTGTAGGGATGCGATGGTGAGTTGTAGATCTCATCGGCGGGGCCGATCTCCATCAGCTTGCCCAGATACATCACGGCGACCACGTCGCTGATGTGACGTACCACCGAGAGATCGTGGGCGATGAACAGGTAGCTGAGCCCCATCTGTGCCTGCAGGTCTTCCAACAGGTTCACCACACCGGCCTGGATGCTCACGTCGAGCGCCGACACGGGCTCGTCGAGCACGATCAGCGAAGGGTTCAGCGCAAGGGCACGAGCGATGCCCACTCGCTGGCGCTGGCCACCGGAGAACTCGTGTGGGAAGCGCTTCGAGTGATCGGCGGCGAGGCCCACCAACTCGAGCAGTTCGACCACGCGGTCTTCGTGGTTTCCGGCGATGCTCTGGATCACCAACGGCTCGGCGATCGCGGCCCCGACGGTCATCTTCGGGTCGAGCGACGCATACGGATCCTGGAACACGATCTGCATCTGGGCGCGCAGGCTGCGGAGTTGCTTGGCCTCCATGCCGATCAGTTCTTGATCCTTGAACTTCACCGAGCCACTGGTCGGTTCGATGAGTCGAAGGACGCATCGGCCGACGGTCGTCTTGCCCGAGCCGCTCTCGCCCACCAGGCCGATGGTCTGGCCTTCGTCGATGGTGAAGCTGACACCGCTGACGGCTTGCACGGTCCGGCGAACGGCACGGATGCCGGCAGCGGTCTTGATCGAGAAGTTCTTGACGAGGTTGTCGACCTCGAGCACTCGCGTGGTCATGGGTTGAGCTCCAGATCCTCGGCTCGGATGCACGCGGTTTCGTGAATCCCCACCGTGACCAACTCGGGAATCGCCTCGGCGCAGCGGTCGATCGCGAAGGTGCAGCGGGCGCGGAACGCGCAGCCGGACGGCGGTTGCAGCATGTTGGGCGGCGCTCCGGGAATCGGCTGCAGCCGTTGCTTGCCTCCGTGCGGCAGCGAGTTGAGCAGACCCTGGGTGTACGGATGCGAGGGGTGCTCGAACAGGGGCAGCACCTCACCGCGTTCGACGGCGCGGCCGGCGTACATCACCTGGACTCGATCTGCGATGCGAGCAACGACGCCGAGGTCGTGGGTGATCAACACCACCGCTGTGCCGAGGTCGCGGCGAACACGCTCCATCACCTCGAGGATCTGGGCCTGCACGGTCACATCGAGCGCTGTGGTGGGCTCGTCGGCGATCAGTACCTTGGGGTCGTTGGCGATCGCCATCGCGATCATCACGCGCTGGCGCATGCCGCCCGAGAACTCGTGCGCGTATTGACGAGCACGGTCCTTGGGCTGTGGGATGCCGACGATGTCGAGCAGTTCGATCGCCCGAGTGTTGGCTTCGTCTTTCGAGATCGATTGGTGCGCCTGCAGCATCTCGACGATCTGGGCACCCACTCGATGCACCGGATTCAAGGCCGACAGCGGATCCTGGAAGATCATCGCCACCTCGCCGCCACGCGCTTTCCGCAGGACCTTCTGGGGGGCGCCGACCAGCTCGATATCGTTCACCTTCGCAGAACCGGTGATCTGCGCCGACTTCGGCAGCAGGCCCATGACGGCCAGGAACGAGACCGACTTGCCGGAACCCGACTCGCCGACG